>DATLFR010000026.1 GCA_035540895.1 Actinomycetota bacterium
CCACTATCGCGGCCACTTCCGCGAGAGGCAACATGGCGGGCGGAGTCGACACCCCAAACAGAGAACCCGCTGTGACCAGCGGGCTTCTGGGTGGAGCCGAGGGGATTCGAACCCCTGGCCTCTTGGATGCCATCCAAGCGCTCTACCAACTGAGCTACGGCCCCTAGCTGAGCCGCGAGTATACCGGACGGCCCTCGCCAAGCCGGACGCCTCCGGCTCCCGAACGAACGTTTCAGAGATGGTGTCGTGAAACGGGCAGGGATCGGCCGCAGATGGGGCGAAAGACGCACCAGGGGAGGCAGGCGATCCAACGGGTCACGCGCTCCGTCGGGCTTGCGCGTGCCGGTGGGAGAGGGGAGTCGAGGGGATGCGGAGATGGCGTATCTGGCTCAGCGGCGCGGTCGTGATGCTGCTCGGGCTCAACACGGGAGCGTTCGCCCAGGTCGCGGGGGTAGAGCCCCCGGTCTACGAGCCGCGCTTCCTGGGGGTCGTGAACTACGGAGAGGGGACATGCACCGCTGAGAGCGAGTACGACATCGACAACACGGCGCGCTACGGCAACGACTGCACGCGCCTGAAGTTCGTGTTCGGACCGATCCTCGCGAAGCCGGGCCAGAACGACGTCCTGATCCAGCCGGTCACGTTCGAGAAGCCCTGGAACGACGGCTTCATGGTGCGCAACAAGCCGAACCTGGTCGACCAGCTCGGTCGCACGCCACCGGTGGAGGATCTCCACCTCCACCACGGGACCTGGCTCAACGCGAACCGCAACTACGGGAGCGGTCCGTTCTGGGCGTCCGGTGAGGAGAAGACGGTCCTGATCTTCCCGGAGAAGACCGGCATCCGCATCATGCCCTCGGACCAGTGGCTGCTGCTGCACATGGTGCACAACGCGAGCCCTCAGCCGATGCTCACCTACATCACCTACGAGATGGACTACGTCCCGCTCGCAGCTGCCGAGCGGATAGGGATAAAGAACCTGAGGCAGATCTGGCTGGACGTCGGCGGTGGGAGGTTCCACCCGCAGGCGGAGCCGTACCTGCTGAACCCGGTCTTCAACACCCAGCGTGGGTTCGGTCAGCCCGACCGCCTCGGCTACGAGTCGCAGGTGGGCTTCGACGGGACTACGGGCGACGCCTCGGCGGCCGGGTCGAAGGTCTGCTACTACCCGCGTGAGAACTGCGCGAGGTTCAACTCAGCCGGCCGAGTTTCCGCCCAGCAGGGTCTCGACGTCAGCGATGAGGTCGACGGCAAGGACCAGACCGTGGACGCCGGCCTGGGCGGAGCGGAGGAGGGAACCCTCGTCGTCATGGGCGGCCACCTCCATCCCGGCGGCGTCCGGACCGAGGTGGAGCTCGTCCGGAAGATCGACGGGGTGGAGCACAAGCGGCTGATCAACATCTCCGACGCCGTCTATTGGGACCACGCCGAGCGCGCGAACGCTGGTGGACCTCCCATCTCGTGGGACCTGTCCATGACCGGAACCATCCGAGACCTGGGGTGGAGCGTCCGGGTGAAGAAGGGCGACATACTGCGGCTCAACGGCGTGTACGAGACGGATATCGCCTCCTGGTACGAGCAGATGGGGATCGTGATGACGTGGGTGCTCCCCGGCGACACGTCCGGGATCGACGTCTTCGACCCGAACACGGTGCTCGACCACCGGTTCCCGGGCGGCAACGACGCCGGTGTGCTTCCCGCGCGCCTGCCACCCAACATGGCCGCCGCCGAGGCAGGGAACCTGTGCACACCTGGCTTCAACCCGGAGACGGGAAAGACGACGCTCTGCACTCGGGGCCAGGTGACGCGCCCTGCGGAGGACGCCCGCGGGAACCACAACCCCGGGAACGAGCCCGCGCTGCCGACCCGGAAGGGTCCCGTGCTCGACGAGATCACCGTGCAGGGGTTCTCGTACGGACCCGCGGACCTGGGGGTCATCGCGGCGGCCGGTGTCCCGCAGGTGAAGGCGGGCAAGCCGCTGCGCTTCACCAACGTCGACACGGCCGGCTACATCTGGCACACGATCACGCGCTGCAAGCAGCCGTGCACGGGGGCTACGACCGCCAGCTACCCGTTGGCGGACGGCGGGAAGCCCCGAGAGGCTTTCTCCAGCGACGCCGAGTTCCTGGCCGACCCGATGGACTTCGACTCCTCGGAGCTCGGGTTCGGCCTCGCACCGGCGCAGCGGGCCGAGTGGACATTCACTCCGACGGAGACCGGCGTCTACGCCTTCTGGTGCCGCATCCATCCCTGGATGAGGGGTGCTTTCGAGGTGGTCCCGTAGGACCTGGACGATCTGGCGGCGGGGGCCGGGCGCGCGCCCGGCCCCACGAGGAGGAGAGAGCATGGGGATGAGGGGGAGGGGGCGCATCGTTGCGCTCTGTGTCGCCGCGACGGTCGGGTCGGCCGCATCGGCGGTCCCGGCTCGGGCCGACGGGGTGTCCGTGCCCGGGTGCGCACCGTCGGCCCATCAGGGCGGCGAGTGGCGTGCGTACGGGAACGATCTCCTGAACACCCGCAGCCAGCCGGCTGAGAAGACGATCACGCCTCAGAACGTCGGATCCCTCGTCATGGGCCGGCGGTTCACGGCTCCCCAGGCGCAGCCGGGAGCGGGCGGGTTCCACAACACCCCGGTGATCGCCGACGGGTGCATGTACCTGGCGACGAACACCGGCTGGGTCTTCGCCCTCAACGCCGACACGGGAGACCTGCTCTGGCGCACGCACCTGGCCGGGAACGCGGCCAGCCTCATCGGCGGAGTCATCACCGGTTCCGTCTCGGTCGGCAACGGCCTCGTCTACGTGGGGGTCAGCAAGACGAACGAGCCCTACCTCGCCGCCCTGGACCAGCAGTCCGGACGGCTGCGATGGAAGGTGGTCGTCGACGAGACCCCGAACTCCCTACTGGTCTCGAGCCCGGTCCTCTACGACGACTCGGACGGCCCGCTCGTCTTCCAGGGCTTCATGGGCAGCGAGGGGACGGCGACCCCGCGCGGTGGTTACACGATCCACGACGCCGTGACCGGGGAGATCGTGGCGAAGGACTACACGATCGCGGACGAGGACTACGCGGCCGGTTACCGCGGCGCGTCCATCTGGTCGACGGCGGCCGTTGACCCGGACACGAACTACATCTACGTGGGGACGGGGAACCCGGCGAGCAAGAAGATCGAGCATCGACACGCGAACGCGCTGCTGATGATCGACGGGGACCGCGACCGCGGGACGTTCGGACGGATCGTCAACGCCTTCAAGGGCAACCCGGACCAGTACTTCCCGGGCCTCCACCGCCAGCCCGTCTGCGATGAGTTCGGTGACCGCATCGCGGTCGTCTGGAGCCAGGCGTGCCTGCAGCTCGACCTCGACTTCGGGGCCAGCCCGAACATCTTCACCGACCACCTCGGACGCAAGCTCGTCGGAGCGCTGCAGAAGTCTGGCGTGTACTACGCCCTCTTCGCGGACAACATGCAGCTCGCCTGGAGCACAGTGGTCGGGGGCCCCGGGGTGCCGCTCAACTCCTCTTCCACCGCGGTGGCGGGGGGCCGGGTCTTCGTCCCCGCTCAGCCGCCGAGCCAGCTCTGGGCTCTGCAGGTGGGAGACGGGCGCTACGACTGGGTGCAGCCCATAGCCGATGTCGTCCACTACCAGTCGGTCTCGGAGGCCAACGGGGTCGTGTACACGGTCGACCTCTTCGGCAACCTGCTCGGGTTCGACGCGGTGACCGGGCTCCCGGTGCTCCGCCGGCCCGTCTCGTTGGACGTCGGATCGTTCAAGACGGACGGCGGCAACAGCTCCGGCATCGCCATCGCGCGGAACGCGCTCTACGTCGTCGTCTCGGATTCGGTGCTCGTCTACAAGCTCCCTTAGGAGGAACCCGTGATGAGGTTGAAGGTCGCCCTGATCGCCGCGCTTGCCTCTATCCTCCTCGGTCCGTCACCGGTCCAGGCCGAGGACGTCTCTGTGATCTCTACGGTGCCCGGGGCGATCTTCCACGGATACGCCTCCCCTGTGACGGTCGTGACGCCGGGAGCCGCGTTCCATTACCTGAACTTCGACATCTTCCAGCATGACGTCGTATCGAGGGAGTCAGGTCCGGATACGCAGCCTTGGTGTAAGCCCCCAGCGCCGTGCCCTCTGCTGCACAGCGAGTTGATCGGGCCGGGGGAGCAGACGGAGGTTCAAGGCACCGAGAACCTCGAGCCTGGGAAACGGTATTCGATCTTCTGCACGCTCCACCCGTCCATGAAGGGGACGATCGTCGTCCCCTGACCGTCTAACGTCCGCCGCCGGGAGGAAGGGTCGTCATGAGGAAGGTGCTAGCTATCGCGTTCCTGTTCGGGCTGCTGGGGCTCCCGGCCGTCCGGGTCTCCGCGCAGGTTCCGCCCCTGCCCGAGAAGGCGTTCGCCGGGGTCGGTGGGGAGCGCGGCACCTGCGTGCGCAAGGACGCCCGGACGGGCGCCGTATCCAACCCCTATGGGGACCGGTGCGTCCGCCTGCGCTTCGCCCTCGGGCCCATAGAGGTCCAGCCGGGCGCCAACAGCACCTACCCGATGGTCAAGACCATCGAGAAGCCGCAGTACGACGGGTACATGGTGCGTATCGAGCCGAACATGGTCCTCGCGGACGGCACGGTCCCCAACGTGGAGGACATGCACCTGCACCACGCCACGTGGCTCTCCTACCCCGAGTACGGCAACGGTCCGTTCTTCGCGGCTGGCGAGGAGAAGACGATCGCCGAGTACCCGGTCCCCTACGGGATGCCCGTTCGGACGAGCGACGTCTGGTACATGGTGCACATGGTCCACAACGCGACCGCGCAGCGGCAGAACGTGTGGATCACCTACACGATCGACTACATCGCGAAGTCGGAGGCCGAGAACCCGGCCACGCCGGGCCAGCCCAAGATCGAGACGATCCGTCCGTTCTGGCTCGACGTCTGGAAGAACGGGAGCCGGGCCAGCTACCCCGTCTACAACACTCAGCGGGGGTACGGACAGGCGATCACCGACCCGGTGACCCTGAAGGAGGTCGGTACCGACCCGAGCTCGGGGGAGCCGTGGGCGCGCACGGAGTGCACGTGGCCGAAGCAGGAGTGCGCCGCGTTCGACTCCTGGGTGGAATCCGATGTCGGACAGGGTCAGCCCGGCAACGGGAAGGGGACGGACATCTACGTCCCGCAGCGCCTCGAAGGGAAGCTGATCGGCATCGGCGGACACCTGCACCCGGGTGGTCTGAGGGTCGAGGTGGACGCCGTGCGCTGCACGGAGGGGCTCCCGCTCCGTCCGGGGAACACGATCTCGACGTGGGGCGGCCTCGCCTGTCCGGACACGGACGGCGACGGTGTGCCGGCCGAGGAGGCCGTCAGGATCTTCACGTCCGACGCCAAGTACTGCGGCGCCAGCCCGACCTGTGAGGACAGGGCTCCCGAGCGCAAGCCCTTCTCCTGGAACTTCCGGATGACCGTCACCGGGGTCCCGCGCTGGGAGGTCAACATGTACCGCGACACCTTCCTGCGGATCAACTCCGTCTACGAGACCGAGAGGGGCTCGTGGTACGAGGGGATGGGCATCGCGGTCGCCTACGTCGTGCCCGGGAAGCTCGACGGGTTGGACCCGTTCACGGCCGAGATCGACAACTCCCACGCCGAGCCGATCAAGGACGCCGAGGGCGAGACGATCGAGCCCGGATGCTGGGACCGCCTCGACGCCGGCGAGCAGGTTCTCTGCACCCGCGGACGGATCAGCAAGCCCGCTCCGATCGAGTACGGACGTGTGGGGGGCGAGGGCGAGTCGTTCTGGGCTCAGACCGCTCCCAAGGGTCCGACCACCAACGACATCCTCGTGGCCGGGTTCGCCTACCTCCCGGGTGACATCTCGACCGTCGCCACGGCGGGGGTTCCGCAGGTGCGGAAGGACCAGCCCCTGACGTGGTGGAACGTGGACGCGGGGGCGAACGTGTACCACTCGATCACCGCCTGCGAGTACCCATGCAACGGGCAGTACGGGATCGAGTACCCGCTCGCGAACTTCGGGTTCGGCATGCCGGGGAGCGCCCCGCGTCAGTACGACTCGGGGGAGATCGGGTTCAGCCCGACCTTCGGACCCGCCACCGCGCAGATCCCACCGCCCGTCGGAGGGGGGACCGTCCCCTGGGCGCAGCGCGGCGTCGCCTACTCCATCGTGCCCGAGGAGTACGGCCTCGAGCCCGGAACCCCCTACACGTACTTCTGCCGGGTGCACCCGTTCATGCGGGGTTCGTTCGAGGTGGTCGATTAGGCAGGAGAGCGGTCGCGCCTCGCGAACAACCAACGAAACCACATCGGAACGGGGAGGAACTGGCCATGACCAGCTGGAGGAGACAGTTCGAGGAGGCGCTGCCCGATGCGCTCCCGATCAACGTGCTGCCGTACGCGAACGAGGAGTTCCTGCCCGCTCCGCCGACGAGGGCGCAGCTGGAGATCCAGCGGCTGGCGATGATCGAGTGCGACCAGGAGGCCAGGCGCCGCGGCATGTCCCGCCGTCGATTCCTCCAGTCGAGCGCTGCTGCGGCTATCACGCTCGGCGTGGTCAACAGGGTCTACGGTCGCGAGTACTACGCTTTCGGCCGGCACAACACGGCGAACCCGAAGGCATGCACCGACGACATGCTGCATTACCCCGAGGCCCAGCTGAACAACCTCGAGGGTGAGTTCATCATGGACGTGCAGACCCACCACGTCGACGTCGAGGACGACGAGTGGCGTTCCAAGAACCCCGGTCAGGCCGCTTTCTTCGCGGCCATCTGGCAGCAGTCTTCGTGCGGTGAGGAGGACAGGCTCGACTGCCTCGGCCGCTACCACTACGTCAAGCAGCTCTTCCTGGACTCGTCGACGAACGTCACGGCGCTTTCCGCCGTGCCGTACAAGCCGGATGGACAGCCCCTCCCGATAGACCGGGCGGCCGAGACATGCCAGTGGGTGAACGAGACCGCGAACAGCACCCGGAGCGTGATGCACCGCTTCGTCATGCCTAACCGAGGCTCGATGGGGACCAAGAGCGACCGCGTCCTCGGCGACTACAACGTCGACCCGCTGTACCTCCAGGAGGAGCTCTACCTCATGGAGGAGACGTGTCAGAGGTACCCGGAGCACATCCGGGCCTGGAAGGTGTACTGCCCGTGGGGGGACTACCCGAACACCTCGGGCTGGTGGCTGGATGACCCCGCTGGACGGAAGTTCATCGAGCACGCGTTGTACCTGTCGCGCAAGTACGGGATCCCCCCGCTGATCGCCGCTCACAAGGGGTTCGCTCTGCCTGCGTTCGACCAGGAGAAGGCGGCTACGCGCGATGTCGGCGTCGTCGCCCGGACGTACCCGGAGATGAACTTCATGATCTACCACTCGGGGTACGACGGGGACGGGATCGGGCTCGGCGGCCCGGTGAACCAGGGTACGAGCAGTCAGGGTCCCTACCCGTTGGACGTGGCTCCCGACGGCTCCTACCGGCTGGGCGCGGGGAGCGACGCCAACGTCCGCTCGATCGACCGGGGCGTGGACAACTTCATCAAGGCCCTGCGCGAGAACGGGTGGTCGGCTCGGCACTTCGCTCCCAACGGCATCCCCGGCGTCCGGGGCCAGGCGGGGGACGGCGCACCCGGTGTGCACGCCAACGTCCCCAACGTTTATGCGGAGCTGGGGTCGGTGTGGGGGAACGTCCAGAACGACCCGCGGCGGGCGTCGTTCCTGCTCGGCAAGCTGATCTACTACGTGGGTCCGCGTCGTGTCGTCTGGGGGACGGACAGCCTCTGGGGCGGCTCCCCGCAGAACCAGATCATCACGTTCCGCGCCTTCCAGATGGCCCGGGAGATCAGGGACCTGTACAACCTGCCCCACGGTCTCGACGGGGACATCGACGACCCCACGAAGGACACGAAGGACCCGTTCGCCTATCCCGACGCGAAGGCGCACCCCGAGCGGAGCATCAGGAATGGGATCCTCGGCCGCAACGCGGCCGCCGTGTACCGCGTCGACGCTGACGCGACGCTCGGCAGGATCGAGTGCGACGACCTCACGGCGCTGCGCGACAACTACCAGGCGGAGGCGGGGGCGAACTGGAACGAGGTCCACGGCCCGCGCACGTCGGCGGGTGTCTGGGAGGAGGTCCGGCGCGACCCGTGGGTCAACGGGGCGCGCGTGCGGCAGAACGAGTCCGGCTTCCTGAAGCGCTTCTGATGGGATGCCCGGCCCCCCTGCTGAGGACTTCCTGAGCGTCGCGTCCGCGGTCCCGTGCGCGATCTCCGCGGACGGGACCGCGGTGCTGGCGCTGGTCTCGGACGGCGAGGGAGGCCGGCTCGTCTGGATCAGCCGCGCTTCCGGCGTCTCGACCGACGGACCCCCGTTCGAGGATGTGGTTCGGGCGGTGCGGCTCGGGCCGAACGACGACCTGCTCGTCGAGCGCGCGACCGCAGACGGCCTCCAGCTAGTGCTCTGGCGTGATGGGTCGGGGGATACGGTCGTCGACGCCTCCGACCGCTACCACGGGGGCGCCGTTCCGGATCCTGATGGGACGGCAGTGGCGTACGCCCGGACCGGCTCCCGGCACAACCTCGAGGTGTGGGTCGTGGACCTGGCGACGCGCGACCGGCGTTGTCTCGTGTCGGCGGACGGGCGATGGGTGCCGCTTTCGTTCTCCCCGGATGGCGTCCTGCTCGCCGTTGGCCGCTTGACGGGCCGTGCCAGCGAGAACGAGCTCGCGCTCCTCGACCTGCGAACGGCTGGGTCGTGGGACGTCTCTCAGCCCGGGTCGCGGTCGTGGTGGGGGGCTCCGGAATGGCTCCCCGACTCCTCCGGGTTCTACGTCTCTACCGACCACGACGTGGAGTTCCGCGGGATCGCCCACTACGACATCACGACCAGGTCCTGGCGGTTCGAGTTGTCGGTCGACTGGGACCTCCGGTGCCACGCCTCCCCCGACGGGAGGATGTTGATCGTGTCCTCCAACCGGGAGGGCGAGACGCGGCTCGAGGCCTACCCGACGGCGACCATGCGCGCGGCCCGGACCCTCGACCTACCAGCTGGTTCGACGAGCCGCGCAGGATTGTTCACGCAGGACGCGACGGCGTACATCCACCCGGTGGCGTCGGACACCGATCCCGGTTCGATCTGGGAACACGACCTGGCGACGGGTGAGGGGCGGATCATCTTCTCGCCGCTGGCTGACCACCCGACGTGCTTGGGGGCCGAGACCCACAGGTTCCGCACGTTCGACGGGCTGTGGGTGCCGGTCGTCCTGTACCGACCTGAGGGCGGGACGGATCGATGTCCGGTCGTGGTCCTCCTGCATCAGGCACCCGAGGGCCAATGGTTGCGTACCTACAACCCGCTGGCCCAGTTCCTGGTGTCCCGCGGCTTCGCGGTCGCCGCACCCAACCTGCGTGGCTCGACCGGGTACGGAAAGAGGTATCACTCCCTGGATGACAACCGGAAGCGTCTGCAGCCGATCGGCGACCTCGCCCACCTGGTGGTGTGGCTGCGCGACCAGGATGGCGTCGACGCCTCCCGGGTCTCCCTCTTCGGAACCAGTTACGGCGGCCACCAAGCGCTGACGGCCCTCGCCAACTACCCCAAGCTCTTCTCCGCGGCGGTCGTGATCTCACCGATCCTGGACCTGTCGCGCTTCGTCGCCGCGGCGCCACCCGAGCGGCGCGGATGGCTCGAGCGCGAGTTCGGGCGGCTGGACATCTATGGGGAGGTTCTCGCTCGCCTCGCTCCCGCTGCCACGGCGGAGACGATCCTCGGACGGGTGCTCGTGGCCCACGCCGAGGACGACCCGGTGGTACCCATCGGCGAGATCGAGTCGTTCGTCGGACGGATGGACGGAGCCCGGCTCATGAGGTTCCAGGAGGGCGGGCACGGGCTAGGCGACGCAGTAGCCCGGGCAGCCGTGATGGAGTCGGCTGTCGAGGTCTTCGCCGGTGGCTCAGCAGAGGGGGCGAGATGGCCGGTCACCGCCGCCTCGTCTACCTGATCATCCTGCTCCTGCTCGCGGGGGTCCCCGCCCCCGCCACGGCCTCGGACGCGGCAGGTGCGCGTGTCTTCGTCATCCAGCACCGGACCCATCCCGACCTCGCGCAGTCCTACGACGCTCTGTACCGAGAGGTGCGCGCACTGGTGCAGGCGCAGAAGCCCGGGTTCTCCCGTACCCGACCGAACATCGTGGTCTTCCCCGCGTACACCGGTCTCATCTCGATGGCGACCGGCCCTAGGTTCGCGTCTGTCCGCGACCTCCTCAAGGGACAGGAGCCGTACGCGGCGACCGAGCCCGGGGAGCACCGACCGGGCTTCAAGGCAGCGGCCGCAGCGCTCGGGGCGGGGTACGGTTCGCAGGCGGCCTACTACGCAGCACGCTTCCCAGGGACCCCGCCCCAGCGGGCCGCCCTGCTTGCCAGCACGGACACCGTCGTCCGATCCTTCTACAACGCGTTCGAGCGCGTCGCACGGGAGCTCAACGGACCCGCTCCGCTCGGTTGCGGAGTCGGCCCACAGCGATGCGAGGTGTACATCGTCGCCGGCGCTATCCTCCCCGACTTCGAACGCGTCGACTTCGGGAACGACCCCTCCGCCCTGTTCCTCGTCGACCCCGAGATCCTCGTCAACGGTGACCCGGTGCTCGAGCACGGTCCGCTCACCTACGTGATCCAGCCCGTCGAGTGGGCATACCGCGCTCGCTCTGCCGACCCGCGCACGTCCGCCTTCATGTGGGGACCGGGTGGATCTCTCGTCGGTCGCTCCTCCAGGTCGAACCCGGGGGATCTCGAGACGCTGCTGGGAGTGGCGCCGGGGGGAGCCGACCTCGTTCAGCCCCTCGCCGTTCCCGGAACTCAACTGCGGCTCGGGGTCGCCATCGGGGGGGATGTCCGGGCACGGTCGGCCACCGCGTGTCGACCGAGCGTGGACGCGTTGGGCGGCTCGTCGATGCCCGGTCATGTGACCTGCCTCTCCGATCGGGGGGCGAACGTCCTCGTCCACCTCGGCGCGACCGGCTCCCGGTGGGCGGAGAACGGCTCCCGCGGGTGGCGGCCGACCGCGGCTACCACCGACGATTGGGGAGCGGTGACCGACCCGAGCCTCGGGTTCCGGTTCGGGATCACCAGCTACCTCGTAGGCAACCTGGCCGACCTGGTCTTCGACGGACAGAGCGCGGTCTGGGCCGACGGGTACGCCGGCGACGGACTCTCTCGGGTCGGCTCCCTCGAGGTGCACGAGGGCGACGAGAGCCACGCGGCCGGACCGAAGGCCGAAGCGGTCGCGATGGCTCCCTGGGTGGTCCCGGACGGCCCTCGCGACTCCCTGCGGGCGGTCTCGGCCCGACTCGCTCCCGGATCGGGAGACCCGATCGAGGGCCGTTACGTCCAGACGTCGCTGTGTGTCGATATCGATCTCAGCGCCGGCGCCACCCCCTGTCCGTAGCGTGCGTTGACGCCCCCGGGGGGCGCTCATACAGTGCGCACATGCACGCCACGCTGCCCGGGCCCCTGCGCGCCGCCCCCGCCGTCTGTGGGATCGTCCTGGCTGCGCTGCTCCCGCTTCCGGCGCAGGGCCAGCCGGTCCCACCCGGGCGGACGCGGGTCGGAGAGCTCCGCGAGGAGGCGAAGCGAACGGCTCAGCGGATCGACGCCGCCCGGGCCGAGCTCGACGCCGCCGTGACCGGGTACGAGCAGGCCCGCACACGCATGGCTGGGTCGGCGAAGCGGCTGCGTGAGGCCCGGGAGACCCTGCAGGTCGTCGCCGCGGCCCACGACGCGGGACAGGGTCGCATCCGACGCCGGGCGATCGCGCTGTACAAGGGAGAGCGGATGCAGATGCTGGACTCCCTGCTCGGCTCCGATTCGCTCGACGCGTTCATCCGACGGATGGCCTACCTCTCGAGCGTGACCGAGCGGGACCTCCGCCTGGTCGAGGGTCTGGGTGAGAAGCGCGAGGAGCTGTCGCGGGCGCGGGACGCGGTGCGGGCGGAGGCGGCGGCGGTCCACGCCGAGCTGAGGGTGATGTCCGGACGCTCGGGAGAGATCCTCGACCGGATGCGGGTGCTGCAGTCCTCGCTGGAGCGCGTGAAGCACGATCTGGAGGTGGAGCTCTCGAAGTGGCGGTTCCCCGTCCAGGCGCCCTACTCGTTCGTGGACTCGTGGGGGGCCCCGAGGATGGTGGGCACCCAGTACGAGCACGCCCATCAGGGTCAGGACATCTTCGCTCCCATGGGGACGCCGGTCGTCGCGGTGGTCTCGGGCACCGTCTTCAACGTGGGGACGGCCACGCTGGGCGGGAACAAGCTGTGGCTGCAGGGCGACGACGGACACCGCTACTACTACGCCCACCTGTCCGGGTACGCGCCGGACGGGGCGGAGGGCAGACGCGTGGACGCCGGCACCGTCCTCGGTTTCGTCGGCGACACCGGGAACGCGCGGGGGACGCCCCCGCACCTGCACTTCGAGATGCACACCGCGCAGGGACCGATCAACCCGTACCAGACCCTGCGCCAGGCGGAACGAGGCTGGGTGTCGTGACGAGGGTCCTGGTGGTGGCCGCCCACCCCGACGACATCGAGTTCACCGCAGCCGGGTCGGTGGCTCGGTGGGTGGCGGATGGAGCCAGCGTCACGTACGCGATCGTGACTGACGGTTCGACCGGCACGGAGGATCCGGACCTCGCCGGTGAGCGCCTGGCCGCCCTGAGGCGCGAGGAGGCCCTGGCGGCGGCGGAGTTGGTCGGGGTCAGCGACGTCGAGTTCCTGGGGTACCGGGACGGGTACGTCGAGCCGACGCTCGACCTGCGACGCGACATCGCCCGGGTCTTCCGCCGCGTCCGACCGCACCGGCTGCTCGCGATGGACCCCGTCCCGCTCCCAGGTGGGTGGTTCGTGAACCACCCGGACCACCGAGCCGTCGGTCAGGCCACGCTCGACATCACGGTGACGGCCGGGACCACGGTCGGGCACTTCCCGGAGATGGCGGCCCAGGGTCTGGCGCCGTGGCGCGGCCTGCAGGAGATCCTCGTGATGGGGCCGGGGGGCGGCGAGCACGCCGTCGACATCTCCTCGACCATCGAACTGAAGCTGAAGGCGCTCCTATGTCACAGGTCGCAGCTCGGCGAGGACGTGGCGGAGCGCATGCGGGCGGCGGCCGCCTTCAACGGGCGCACGCACGGGTTCGCCTACGCCGAGCTCTTCCACCGGATAGTCCCGCTAGGGGTGGAGCCCTCCGACGTTCAGGAGTAGGTGTGCTCGTCGGAGGGGTACGCGCCCTCCGACACCTCCTTCGCGAAACGCTGCAGGGCGGACGTCATGTCCGAGGCGAGATCGGCGTAGCGCTTCACGAAGCGGGGCGAGGGTCCGGGCGTAAGGCCCAGGAGGTCCTGGAGGACGAGGACCTGTCCGTCCGTCCCCGGACCGGCGCCGATCCCGATGGTGGGCACGTCCAGCTCGCTGGTCACTCGGGAGCCGAGCTCCGCCGGGACGCACTCCAGCACCAGGGCGAAGACTCCGGCTTCCTGGAGCGCGTGGGCGTCCCGCACGAGCGCGTCTCCCGCATCGCCCCGTCCCTGGACCCGGTACCCGCCGAACTGGTTGACGAACTGGGGGGTCAGACCGAGGTGTCCCATCACGGGGATCCCGCCCTGGACCAGCTCCCGGACCAGCTCCACCCGGTGTCCGGCTCCCTCCAGCTTCACCGAGTGCATCCCGACCTTCAGGAAAGCGCTGGCGTTCCGTACGGCTTCCTCGCGGGAGCCGTTGTAGCTACCGAACGGCATGTCGCCCACCAGCAGTGCGTTGCGCGCGCCGCGCGCGACCGCTCGCGCGTGGTGGAGCATCTCCTCCATGGTCACGGGCAGGGTCGTCTCGTACCCGAGCAGGACCTGCGCGAGCGAGTCGCCGACCAACAGCACCGGGATCTGCGCCTCGTCGCAGATGCGGGCGGACAGCGCATCGTACGCCGTCACCATCGAGAACCTCTCGCCGCGCGATCGCCATGCGCGGAGGTCGTGGATCGAAACAGTCATGCCGCCTCCCTTCCTCGAGGCCCCGCACGGGGTCCCCTGGACGCGGCCATAATCCCATGCCGCCGCACGCGGCGGTAGGGTATGGCGTCCGACCGTAGAAAGGGGTGGCGGTGCACGCCGAGGGGCAGGCGTTCCTGGAGGAGATGATCCGCAAGCGTGGCTACGTGCAGGACTTCCATCGGATCCTCGCCGAGCACGACCTTGAGTTCCTGAAGGCCTACGAGAGCCTCCTGGAGGCGTCCTACCTCAAGCCGCGGCGGCTCGCGCGCCTCACGAAGGAGTTCGTCTACGTCGGGGTCCTGGCGGCCATCGGCGCCAACCGGGACCACCTCCGCGCGCACATGCTCGCCGCGGCTCAGGAGGGAGCGACCTCCGGGGACATCCTCGAGGTCCTCGAGCTGACCCTGCCCACGGCCGGGGTCGCCCGTTTCGTCGACGCGGTCGGCGTCTGGCACGAGGCGTTCGAGGCATGAGACGCATCGCGATAGTCGGGTCGTTCTCTACCGGGAAGACGACGCTGGCCACCGAGGTGGCTCCCGCCCTCGACCTCCCCCTGCTTCCCGAGGTGGCCCGGGAGATCGCGGCGCTCGGGTTCAAGCTCGACAAGGACGCCACGGTCGAGACGGAGACGCTGATCTTCCTGCGCCAGTGGTACGCGGAGATGACGCACCCCGAGTTCGTCGCCGACCGCTCCATGCTGGACGCCCTCGCCTACGCGGGATGGGTCCTCGAGCACCAGGAGCGTCGCAAGGAGTTCGCCCTGTGGGATGCGTGCCTGGACATCGCCACCCACCACCTGCGCAGCAACTACAGCCACGTCTTCTACCTGCCGGTCGAGTTCCCCATCGTCGCGGACGGGCTGCGCCCGATGGACCCTGACTTCCAGACAGACATCGACAAGCGCATCGTCGGCCTCCTGGACAGTCACTCGATCCCTTACGAGACCCTCACCGGGACCGTGCAGCAGCGCATGGAGGCGCTGCTAGGATCGGTGACGAGGAGGTAGACGAGGGCATGTCCGACAGCATCACCAGCACGGTCGAGGCGTACCTGGAGGCCATCTTCGAGCTCGACGAGATCGGAGAGAGGGTCACGCAGGCGCGCCTGGCCCGTTGGTTCCAGGTGTCTCCCCCCGCTACCTCCGAGGTCGTCCACCGGATCCAGAAGCTCGAGCTCCTCGAGCTGACCGATGACCGGTCCATCGTCCTGACCGAGGAGGGTCGGAAGCTCGCCGAGACGATGGCCGGACGCCACCGGACCATCGAGCGGTACCTCGTCGACGTCATGGGGGTCCCCTGGTACCTGGCCGACGAGGAGACGCGGAAGATCGAGCCCGGGGTGTCCGAGCTCGTGTTCGAGCGGATGCGCGCGCAGCTCGGTGACGCGAACCGGTGTCCGCACGGCAACCCGATCCCGGGAGCCCCGGCCGTGGCCGCCGTGGAGCTCCTATCGATGGACGAGGTGGAGCCGGGCTCCACGATGCGGATCGACCGGATCCGGGAGGACCTCGAGCTCGACCTGGACATGTTGCGCTACCTGCAGGATCACGACCTGCTCCCGGGGCGGGAGATCACCGTGGCGGACCGCGACCCGGAGGGCGCGGTGACCGTCCGGCGCGAGGACCACGTCGTGGCCGTGGGTCCGTCGATCGCCTCTCACGTCCTCTGCGCGCCCGCGTGACGGAGCGCCTGCTCCTCGGCCCCGGACCGTCCAACGCCGCCCCCGAGGTGCTGGCGTCGCTCTCCGACCCGCTCGTCGGCCACATGGACCCGGCCTTCCTCGACACGCTCGACCGCGTCTCCTCGATGTTGCGGGAGGTGATGCGCACCAGCAACCGGCTGACCTTCGCCGTATCCGCCACCGGGAGCGGAGGGATGGAGGCGGCGATCGTGAACCTCGTGGAGCCGGGGGACACGGCGATCGTCTGCGTCAACGGGGTCTTCGGCTCCCGGATGACCGAGGTCGCGGCCAGGGCGGGCGCACGCGTCGTGACGGTGGAAGCGCCCTGGGGGTCCCCGGTCGACCCGCAGGCGGTGGCGTCCGCCCTCGACTCCCATCCGGACGCCCGCCTCGTCGGGATCGTCCATGCCGAGACCTCGACCGGGACCCGTTCCGATGTGCAGGCCGTCGCGGCCGCCGTGTCCGGGCGCGCCCTGCTCGTGGTGGACGCGGTCACATCGCTCGGGGGGATGCCGCTCGAGGTGGACGGTTGGGGGATCGACGTGTGCTACTCGGGCACCCAGAAGTGCCTATCGGTGCCCCCCGGGCTAGCGCCGATCACCTTCTCGGATCGGGCGATCGAGCGCGTGCGGTCCCGGACGAGCCCCGTGCGGTCCTGGTACCTCGACGTCACGATGCTCGAGCGCTACTGGGGGTCGGACCGTGTCTACCACCACACGGCCCCCATCTCGATGGTGAACGCGCTCGAGGCTGGGCTGCGTCTCGTGCTGGACGAGGGGCTCGAGGCGCGCTGGGACCGCCACCGCCGGGTCGCTTCGGAGCTGGGGGAGGCGCTCGAGGCGCGCGGTTTCACCTACGTGCCGCACCCGGACCACCGGCTCCCGATGCTGCATTGCGTCCGGGTTCCGGACGGGTTCGACGAAGCGGCCGAGCGCAAGAGGCTCCTCACCGAACACGGCATCGAGGTCGGCGGGGGGCTGGGCGCGTTCGCCGGCACGTGCTGGCGGATCGGCCTCATGGGACACAACGCGCGGACGGGGTCGGTCACCCGGCTGCTGGACGCGCTCGACCGCGCGCTCGTCTGATGCGCTGCCCGGACCGCCGCACGTGGTGACCCCCGGTCTCGGCCGGCGCCTGATGCTCTCGGCCGTGAAGCGCCGATGGCGCCTGACGGCCGTCTCCCTCCCCCTGTGGTTCGCGCAGAAGGTGAGGCTGACCGGGGTTCTCCCGCGGCGGGTACGGGCCATCCCGCGCCTGCGTCTGGCCCACCTGCTGAACCGGATGTCCACGAACTACGTACCGGCCGAGGGGGTGCCGGAGCGACAGGTGGTGCTCTTCACCGGCTGCGTGACGGACGCCTGGTGGCGCGATGTCCACTGGGCGACGATCGCCGTGCTCTCTCGTCTGGGGTGGCGGGTCCGCGTCCCCTACGGTCAGGTCTGCTGCGGCGCGATCCACTCCCGTGCCGGCCGGCGCGGACAGGCCCGGAAGCTGGCGGCGCGCAACATCCTGCCGCTGGAACAGTTCGAAGGAAGCATCGTCATCGACGCGTCCCGGTGCGCCCAGTGGGTGAAGGGCTACGGCCAGCTGCTGGACGACCGGGAGCGGCCCGTCGCGGTGGCCGGCCGCGCCGCGGACGTCGCGGAGCTGATCACGCCGGACGACGTCCGGGCGCTCGACCCTCGCCCGCCGGACGGCCTACGCCGTGTCGCGTTGCACGACCCCACCGGGGGGGCGGTCCGGGCGCGCTCGCTGTTGCAGGCGGCCGGGTACGAGCTGATCGAGGGGGGTCACGTGGGGGCCGACGCGGTCGCCGTCGACGATCCCGGGTTCGAGCTGGCGGTCTCGGTGGAGCCGGGCGTCCCGCCCGTGTACCACCTCATGCAGCTGCTCGCGCTGGCCGCGCGCCGGTAGGTCAGGCCGTCGCGAGCGCCCCCTCCAGCTCGAGCAGCCTCTCCTTGCGATGGAGCCCTCCCCCGAACCCCACGAGGGAGCCGGAGGAGCCCACCACCCGGTGGCAGGGGACGACGATCCCGACCGGGTTCCGGTTGAGCGCCCCGCCCACCGCCCGGGCCGCCCTGGGCGCCCCGATGGCCTCGGCCACCTGCCCGTACGTCCGGACCTCGCCGTACGGTATGCGCGCGGTCTCGGCGAGGACGCGGCGGGTGAACCCGGTCGCCAGGCTGAGATCGAGCGGCAGGTCGAAGCTGGTCCGCTCTCCGGCGAAGTACTCGCCGAGCTGCTCGCGGACGTCGGTCAGCGCGTCGGGGTCGTGCACCCCGTCGAACGGCTCCCAGCCGAAGCTGAGCAGGCACACCCCGGCGTCGGTCCGGCCTGCCAGCAGCCGGCCTATGGGGGAGTCGATCAGGTCCCAGAAGATCGTGTCCATGGCACCTCCCGTGTCCGAGGCATCTTGCCACCCGGTCCCGACATGGTTTGCCCCTCTCCGCCGTTCGGGTACAGTCGTGTCCATGCACGGGACGGACGTCACCACGGATCACCGCCCGGCGGCTCGCGCCGCCGGTCCCCGCACGTCCTGTTTCCTTCCGTAGGCCCGCGGCTGTCACGCCCGGGCCGTCCTCGCACAACGACCAGCCGGGCTCCTGCACGCCCGGGAGCCGAAAGGACGAGCCGATGACGCGCTACGACTTCGCTGCGATCCAGGAGAAGTGGAAGGCCCGGTGGGAGTCGGACCGGGCCTGGTCGGCGCCGCGCCTGCCCGCGGGGGAGAAGCGCTACGTCCTGGAGATGTTCCCTTACCCCTCCGGCGACATGCACATGGGGCACGTCGAGAACTTCACGATCGGGGACGTCATCGCCCGCTACTGGACGAAGCGCGGGTACGACGTCCTGCACCCGTTCGGTTTCGACGCGTTCGGCCTGCCGGCCGAGAACGCGGCCATCAAGCGCGGCACGCCTCCTCGGGAGTGGACGTACGCCAACATCGAGCGGTTCACCGCCTCCTGCAAGACGCTGGCCTTCGCCTACGACTGGGACCGCAGCTTCGCCACCTGCGACCCGTCCTACTACCGGTGGAACCAGTGGCTGTTCCTGAAGCTGTTCGAGCGCGGGCTGGCCTACCGGGCGGAGGCGAAGGTGAACTGGTGCCCGTCCTGCCGCACGGTGCTGGCCAACGAGCAGCTGTCGGAGGGCGTGTGCTGGCGGTGCGGGTCGACCCCGCAGGTGCGTGACCTGGAGCAGTGGTTCTTCCGCACGACCGCCTACGCCCAGCGACTGCTGGACGACATGGACCAGCTGAGCTGGACGGACGCCGTCCTGACCATGCAGAGGAACTGGATAGGCCGCTCGGACGGCGCCGTCGTGAACTTCACGATCGCGCAGACGGGTGACACCGTCCCGATCTTCACCACGCGTCCGGACACGCTGTACGGCGCGACCTTCTTCGTCTTCGCCCCCGAGCATCCGATCGCCCACACCCTGGCCATGCGCGCCGGCAAGATCGCCAACTACGAGGCGTTCGTCGAGGAGGTCCGTCGGCAGAGCGACATCGACCGGATGGCGATGACGTCGCAGCGCCGCGCGTTCGACTTGGAGGCGACGGCCGTCAATCCGCTGAACGGCGAGGAGATCCCCGTCTTCGCGTCGGACTACGTGCTGATGGGTTACGGGACCGGCGCGATCATGGCCGTCCCCGCGCATGACCAGCGCGACTTCGAGTTCGCCCGGCAGTACGGCATCCCGATCAGGGTGGTCGTGCAGCCCGAAGACGCGGAGGTGCTGGACCCGGACACGATGGAGGAGGCCTACGAGGGGCAGGGCCACCTGGTGAACTCGGGTCCGTTCGACGGCAACCCCTCCTACGAGGCGAAGCGGCTGATCGGACTGCATCTGAAGAACCACACGCTGGGCTACCCCGACACCCAGTACCGCCTGCGCGACTGGCTGGTCTCCCGCCAGCGTTACTGGGGCACCCCGTTCCCGATCGTGCACTGCCCGTCCTGCGGCGTGGTGCCTGTGCCCGAGGAGCAGCTGCCGGTCGAGCTGCCCGAGGTCGTCGACTACCAGCCCACGGGCGACGCGGTCTCGCCCTTGGCCACGGCGACGGACTGGGTGAAGGTCGACTGCCCGACCTGTGGGGGCGAGGCGCGGAGGGAGACCGACACGATGGACACGTTCGTCGACTCCTCCTGGTACTTCCTGCGGTTCTGCGACGCCCGCAACGACGCAGCGCCGTTCGACCCGGAGACGGTGAACGCCTGGATGCCGGTCGAGCAGTACACGGGCGGGACCGACCACGCCGTCATGCACCTGATCTACGCGAGGTTCATCACCAAGTTCCTGAACGACATCGGACTGGTGGACGCGACGGAGCCGTTCATGCGCCTGCTGAACCAGGGGTGGATCACGAAGGGGGGCAAGGCGATGTCCAAGTCGCTGGGCAACGTCGTGGAGCCCGCCGAGGTGATCGAGCCGTACGGGGCGGACACCCTGCGCCTGCACATGATGTTCATCGGTCCCCCCGAGGCTCCCTACGACTGGCCGGAGGAGGGAGCCCAGGCGTGCATCGGCTCGTTCCGGTTCCTGGAGCGCGTCTGGCGCCTGGTCGTCGAGAACGCGGCCGAGCTGTCCGGGGCCGGGGAACCCTCCGGCTCGAGCGAGCTGCGCAAGCTGATCCACCGCAAGCTGGCCGTGATCACCGACGACTACGACCGCTACTCGTTCAACACGGCCGTCGCCCGCCTGATGGAGCTGCAGGCGGCGCTGACGAAGGCGGTCGGGACGGCTCCCGCGGCGGAGGTGCGCGAGGGCGTGGACGTCCTGCTGCACGGCCTGGCTCCCTTCTGTCCCTACGTCACCGAGGAGCTGTGGGAGCGGCTGGGCGGCACGGGCTCCATACACAAGGCGGCCTGGCCCGAGGTGGACCGGGACCTGGCCCGCGTGGAGCGGGTGACGATGGTCGTCCAGGTCGACTCGAAGGTGCGGGACCGCATCGAGGTCGACGCCGGGATCGGTGAGCAGGACGCGGTCGCCCTGGCCCTGGCGTCGGAGAACGTGCGCCGCCACCTGCCGGGGGAGCCAGCGAAGGTGATCGCCCGCCCCCCGCGCCTGGTGAACCTGTTGACCGGCTAGCGGACCGGGGCGGCGGCGTCCAGGGCGGGAGCCATTGGACGTCGCTACCTCGTTCTAGGATGCTGTCAGCCTATGGGCAAGGGCGACAGAGCATGGAACCGCTGGCGGAAGGACCGTCAGCGAGACAAGAAGGAACGCGAGAAGCGGCAGGCGGCCGAGCGCGGCAAGGCGCGCAAGGCGGCCGGCAAGAAGTGACCCGGGGCGGGTAGACCGCTCCGTTCTTCCCCAGGTCCCGCTTCCCCCCGGCTCCCGCATGCGCGGGAACCGTGGTCCGCCTTCCCCCGAAAGGGAGGAGGCTCGCGTGGGAGACGATCTGGAGACGAAGGCCGGCCGCAAGGTCCTGGTGGGGGTCACGGTCCTGGCGCTGGTGGGTCTCGTCGGCGGCTGGGGGGTGGCGCAGCGCGGGCGTCCGGAGCCGGTGCGCGTGGCCGCCGAGGCCGCCCCGTCCGTCCCGGGAGGCACCCCCGGCGGTCTGTACGTCCACGTAGCGGGCGCGGTGGCCTCGCCCGGGCTCTACCGGCTGGAGAGGGACGCGCGGGTGCACGACGCGATCACCGCGGCCGGGGGTGCGCGGGAGGACGCCGATCTCGACGGCCTCAACCTGGCCTCGAAGGTGCGTGACGGCGACAAGGTCGTCGTCGCCGTGAAGGGTGCCGGCCCGGCCCCGGCGAACCCGAACCCGCCCGCCGGGGCAGCCGCCGGCAAGGTGAACCTGAACACGGCCTCCGCCGCCGAGCTCGAGACGCTGCCCGGCGTGGGACCGGCGACCGCCAAGAAGATCATCGACTACCGGACCGCCAACGGGGGCTTCCGGACGACGAAGGACCTGCAGAAGGTCTCCGGCATCGGGCCGAAGAGGTTCGAGGCGATCGCCGACCTCGTCACGGTGTGACGTGGACACGCGGCTGCTCGTCGCCGCGGCGATATCCGTCGCGGCCGGGGTCTCCGCCGGCGCGAACCGACCCACCTGGGCGGTGCCCCTCACGGCCGCCGCCCTGTGGACCCTGGGCGCCGCGTGTGTCGTGGGGTTGAGCCGCCGCCTCCCGTGGGCCGCGGTCGTCCTCGCGCTGGCCGGCGTCGCGCTGTGTGGCGCGGCGGACTCGGCGTGGCGGGCGGCCGCGGACCGCCAACGGGTCCTGCCTCGATCGGTCGGTGACGAGGTTGAGGTGTGCGGGACCGCCGCGTCGCGGAGGCCGCGGTCGGTGCAGGTGGAGGCGGAGGGGATCCGGACGCGGGGGGGCGCATGGACGGTGCGGGAGCCGGTCCGGATCACGGGTGGCGACGCGACATCGCTGCGTCCGGGCTCCCGCATCTGCGCCCGCGGCGTGGTGGTGCCGGCCCGTCCCGGCCGGGTCGAGCCGCCCCTGCTCGCCGCGGAGCGGGTGACGGTCGCCGGGGTCGGGAGCCCGGTGCGTCACGCCGCGGCGACCGTCCGGGACGCCTTCCGCCGTGCGGCGACCCGGGCCCTCCCGGATAGGCAGGCCGGTCTCCTGCTCGGCATGACGGACGGCGACGTCGAGCTCCTCGACGAGGCGACGGTGGAGGCGTTCCGGACCACCGGGCTGGCCCACCTCGTGGCCGTCTCGGGCTCCAACGTGGCCGTCGTCCTGGCGATCGTCCTCCTGGCCTGCAGATGGCTGGCCCCCCGGTCCCGGTGGCTGCGCGTGGCCATCGCCCTGCCGCCCCTCGTGTTCTTCGCCTTCCTCACCTCGCTCGAAGCGTCGGTCCTGCGGGCCACCGTCACGGCGGGGATCGTCCTGGCCGTGACCGCGGCCGGCCGGGCCGCGGACGCGTTGCGCGCGGCCTGCGTCGCGTTCTGTGTGCTCGTCCTGGCCGACCCCTCCCTGCTGTCGCACCCTGGGTTCCAGCTGTCGTTCGCGGCGACCCTGGGGCTGATCTCGTGGTCGGGGCCGCTGAGCGCGCGCCTGACCCGGCTGTGGCCCGGGCCCCCTCCCGCGGGCGTCAAGGCCGCAGCGGTCGCGGTTGCGACGACGGTCTCCGCCCAGGTCGCCGTCGCTCCGCTCCTGGCCCTGCACTTCGGTCGGCTCCCCGCGGCGGGCGGGTTGGCCAACCTCGTGGTCGCCCCGTTGGCCGGGGTCGTGATGGTCGGCGGCATGACCACGCTCGCCCTCGCCGCCACGTGGGGCGCGCTGGCCTGGGCACCGGCGACGCTGCGAGTCCTGCTCGACGCGATCCTGTGGGTCGCCCGGACCTTCGCCGCCCTCCCGGGCGCGAGCGTCCGCGCCGACGTGGTTGGAGCCCTCACCCTCGTCGGACTGCTCGTATGGCTGGTGGCCAAGCACCCCCGGATCAGGATCGGGGCCCTCGCGGTGGCGGTCGCGTGCGGTGGAGCGAGCATCGGGACGTCGGCAGCGAACCGGGCCATAGCCTGCGACGGTCCCCAGATCCTGGGACTGGACATCGGCGGGACCGCCGTCCTGCTGAAGGCGTCGGGACGGTCCGTGCTCTACGACGGGGGACCGTCCGGACGCGGGATCGTCGACCTCCTGCGCGATCACGGCGTGTCGCACCTGGACGTCGTCGTCTCGTCGCACCCGCACGCCGACCACACCCAGGGACTCGTCGAGGTGGTCCGCAGGATCGAGGTCGGCAAGGTGGTCGGACCGCCCAACATCGCGTGGGGACCGGGGGCCGAGCTCGTGTCGGCTGCGCGGGAGCGGGGTGTTGCGGTCGAGGTGGCCGGGGCGGGCGACGAGCTCGCCATCGCACCCGACCTGCGCCTGGTCGTGCTGGCTCCCGAGAGGGAGCCTCCTCCCGACGAACCCTCCGACCACGCGATAGGACTGCTCAACCTGGTGATCCGGGCCCAGGTCGGGTCGACCTCGATCGTCCTGCCGGGGGACGCCAACGGAGAGGCCCAGGCGGCGGTCGCATCCGCCGACCCCGACTCCCTGCGGTCTCCCGTCCTGCTCGCGGTCCACCACGGCTCGGCCGACCTCGAACCGACCTTCGTCGACGCCGTCGCGGCCGGGATCACCCTCGTCACGGTGGACCCGGACAACCGGTACGGGCACCCCCGGGAGGTCGCCCTGCGGATGTACTCTGCGCACGGCACGGTCCTTCGAACGGACACCCAGGGGACCCTCAGCGTCTGCGTGCGCCCGGGAGGGTTGGAGGTGACGACCACCAGGTGATCGAGTACGTGTGGGCTCAGGACCCCTGGCTCGCCGTCCAGCACGTCGAGCGCGCCACCACCGATCCTTCCGCCGAGGTGATCCACCTCCGGGCGGAGCCGTCCGAGGTGCCCGGGCTCGTCGAGGCCATGTCCGCCCCCTCGCTCTTCGCCCCGCAGCGCGTCGTGGTGGTCCGGGACGGGGAGCGGCTGAGCGCGAAGGGGGTCGCGTGGCTGGGGGAGACCCTCCGGGGGCCGAACGTGGCCGACCTGCTCGTCGTGATCGCCGTCGCCGACCGGATCCCGTCCGCCCTCACGAAGACGATGCAGGCCGTAGGGAAGGTCCACCGGCTCGAGCGTCCGAAGCGGGGCGAGCTCGTGGCGTGGGTCCAGCGGCGGTTGCAGTCCGCCGGGCTCAAGCCGGCCAAGGACGTGGCTCCCACCCTGATCGAGCTGGTGGGAGGGGCCTCCCTGGGAGACCTGGCCGGCGCGATCGACCAGCTCGCGCTGCGCAAGCCCGGCTCCCAGATCGCTCGCGACGACGTCCTCAAGCAGTTCGGTCGTACGGCGGAGCAGCCGGTCTGGGCGCTCTTCGACGCCCTCCTGGCACACGACCGTCCCCGCTCGTTCGGCGTCCTCGAGCAGCTCCTGGATCAGGGCGAGGACGCGATGGCCATCCTGTTCGCGCTCGTCTCCCAGGTCCGGTACCTGCTCAAGGCCAGGAGCGCCATCGAGCGGGGAGCGGCGGGGTCGGACTCCCAGCTGGCCTCGGCGCTCGGGGTGTCACCGGGCCGGGCCGGTGTCCTCCGCCGTCAGGCTTCGCGCGCCTCCTGGGAGTGGCTGCTGCACTGCCACTCGCTCTTCGCCCAGGCCGATGTCGACCTGAAGGGAGGGGAGACGTTCGGCCGGTACGAGGGAACGGCGCTCCCGCCGCGCATCGTCCTGGAGCGCGTCGTGGCGGCGGTGATCGAGGGAGCCGAGCGGACGCCGTCGCCCGCTCTGCGCTAGCTAGCCGCGGAGCCCCTCGATGAAGTCGTCGATCGGGATGGCGGAGAGGGTCTGGATCCGGACCGTGCCCCGCGCCCCGAGGTTCACCGAGAGCTTCGCCACCGTCTTGGAGTCCGGCGCCTCGATGATGGTCAGGAAGTCGAACGGGCCGAGGACCGCATACTGGGCCACCACGTGGCACCCCATCCGCTCGACCTCCTCGTTCACCTCGCGCAGGCGGTCGGGCCGCTCCTTCAACGTCTCCAGGCCGCCGGGGTTCAGGCTGGACAGAAGGACGTAGTTCGGCATCGGGTGGCTCCCTTGGCGTCGGATATCCTGCGCCGAGTCTGTCCGGATCCCCGGTCCGGCACAACCGCGGTACCGTACTGCCGTGCAACTCGTCACCCCGCGCGAGCGCGACCTGATCGCGCAGGCCGCCCCCGTGCTGCTCCCCCGCATGGACGCGCTGGCGGGGGAGTGGCGGGCGACGGTCGGGACGGGGTTCCCGGCCGATCTGGGAGACATCCTCCGCTCGGCCCTGACCGACGGCCTGGACGCCGGGCTCGACGGGCTGCGCGGAGCAGCCGCCGATCTGATCGCCCGCCGGGTCGGCCTCGAGGACGTGGTGGGTGCCGTCCTCACCCTCGAAGAGGGCGTGAACCGCTGCCTCGCCCGGCACGCGATCGAGGAGGTCTTCACGACCTCGGCGGCCTTCGCCCGCTTCCTCCACGAGCTGGTCCTGCTCGTGGCCGAGGGCTACTCGTCGGCCTACCGACGTGCGCTCGACGACGAGCGACGCGGCGCGGCCGAGGCCGACCGCCTCAAGACGGAGCTGATCTCGATGATCAGCCACGACCTCAAGACCCCGCTCACCACGATCGAGGCGTGCGCCGAGTCGATGCTGAAGGCCGACGACCTCCCCCCCGACCAGTCGAAGCGGTTCCTCGAGATGATCCTGCGCAACGCCGAACGCCTAACGAGGCTCATCACACGGATCGTCGACGTCTCGCGGATCGAGGCCCGGGCGGTAGAGCTCGTCCTCGTCCCGCTCGACCTGGTCCGGCTCGTCTCCCGGATCGCCGATTCCATCCTTCCGTCGGCCTCGCTACGCCTGGACCTGCCGGAGGACCTCCCCCTGGTCCTGGCCGACCGGGACGCCATGGAGCGCGTGGTGGTGAACCTGATCGACAACGCGGTCCGGTTCTCGCCGCCCGGGGAGCCCGTCGTCGTTCACGCGCACGCGGACGCGACCCACGTCGAGCTGCGGATAGTCGACCTCGGCCCGGGGATACCTCCGGACCGCCGGGCCGGCCTCTTCTCGAAGTTCTTCCAGGTCGACCCCTCGGACAGCGCCCGGCGCTCCGGATCGGGCCTGGGCCTCGCCATCGTCCGTGGCCTGGCCGAGGCGATGGGAGGCGACGCCGGCTACGTGCCGAACAAGCCGTCGGGGTCGATCTTCTGGGTGCGCATCCCGGCCGTCCGCCGGACGGCTCCCGCCCGAGGGGGGGTCGCGTGACGGAGCAGTCCACCGTGCTGATCGTCGACGACGAGGCGGACGTCCGGGAGGTGCTGGCCTTCTGGCTACGCCGGGAGGGGTTCCGCGTCCTGGTGGCCGAGGAGTCGGCCGAGGGGATCGCGGTGGCTCAGAGCGAGGGGCCGGACATCATCCTGCTCGACGTGATGATGCCGGGCATCAGCGGCTGGGAGGTGCTCGAGAGGCTGAAGGACGACGACCGGACACGCCGGATCCCGGTCGTGATGTGCACGATCCTGGTCGAGCCTCGCTTCCTGGCCCGGGCGACCGAGCTCGGCGCGGCGGGGTACATCGGGAAGCCCTTCAAGCCGGAGGCCGTGGTCAAGACGATCCGCGGCACGCTCGAGGCCGCGGGCGACCCAGGCTAGCTCGACGCCTTCTGGAGCGCCTTGGCGAGGCGGGACTTCTTGCGAGCGGCCTTGTTCGGGTGGATGACACCCTTCCCCGCCGCCTTGTCCAGCTCGCGCTGCATGAGCTTCAGCTGCTCGACTCCCTCGTCACCGGTCGTCGAGCGCGTGCGCTTCTCGAGAGTCTTCAGCGCGGAGCGGACCGACTTGTTACGCTGCCGGCGCCGCTCGGTCTGGCGCTGGCGCTTGAGGACCGTCCTGGACCTGGGCATCTGAGTACCTCGCTGATGTTTCCGGGATGTGGCTCTCGCGTGCGCACGAGCGCGGCAAGTCTACCATGGGAAGCCCGATGACCGATCCAGCACTCATCCGCAACATCTGCACGGTCGCCCACATCGACCACGGCAAATCGACCCTGGCCGACCGGATGATGGAGCGCACCGGGCTCATAAAGCCGGGCGCCCACGACTCCCAGTTCCTCGACCGCATGGACCTCGAGAAGGAACGCGGGATCACCATCAAGGCGGCGGCCGTCCGGATGACCTACGCCGCGCAGGACGGGAAGACCTACGTCTTCAACCTGATCGACACGCCCGGCCACGTCGACTTCTCCTACGAGGTGTCCCGGGCGCTCGAGGCCTGTGAGGGAGCGCTGCTGCTCGTGGACGCCACCCAGGGCGTGGAGGCGCAGACGATAGCCAACCTGTACCTGGCCATCGAGGCCGGACTCGACATCATCCCGGTCATCAACAAGTGCGACCTGGCGGGAGCCGACCCCGACCGCGTCGAGGAGGAGATCTACCACCTGCTCGGCGGTGTCGAGGAGGGCGTCCTGCGGATCTCGGCCAAGACCGGGCTCGGCGTCGACGAGGTCCTCGAGGCGGTCGTGCAGCGGGTCTCGCCACCGAAGGTCGACCCGTCCGACCACCACGTCCGCGGGCTGATCTTCGACTCGATGTACGACCCCTTCCGGGGCGTCATCACCTACGTGCGGATGATGTCCGGCACGCTGGCGGACCGGTCCGAGATCCGGATGATGGCCACGCGCTACGCCACCGACATCACCGAGCTCGGGGTGCTGGCGCCGGACCCGACTCCGACCGACGCGCTGGGGCCCGGCGAGTCCGGGTACGTCATCACGGGGATCAAGGACGTCCGCCAGGCCCGGGTGGGGGACACCATCACCCTGGCCGCCGACCCCGCCCCCGATGCGGTGCCCGGCTTCCGGGAGCCCAAGCCCATGGTGTGGACGGGTCTGTACCCCGAGGAGGGTGAGTACGAGGAGCTCCGCGACGCCCTCGAGAAGCTCACCCTCAACGACGCGGGCTTCGTCTTCGAGCCGGAGTCGAGCCACGCGCTCGGGTTCGGGTTCCGATGCGGGTTCCTCGGTCTGCTCCACATGGAGATCGCCACCGAGCGACTCTTCCGCGAGTTCGGGCTCGACCTGATCGTGACGGCCCCCACCGTGAGCTACCAGATCGAGCTGACCGACGGGTCCTCGCTGTCGATCCATTCGCCCGCCGACATGCCCGATCCCTCGCGCATCGAGAGGATCCTCGAGCCGTTCGTGCGCGCGATGATCATCGTCCCGTCCGAGTACGTGGGACAGGTCATGGAGGTCTGCCAGTCCAAGCGCGGACTGCAGAGCCGCATGGACTACATCTCGACCGACCGTGTCGAGCTGATCTACGAGATGCCGCTGTCCGAGATCATCTTCGACTTCTTCGACCAGCTGAAGTCGCGCACCCGCGGTTACGCGTCCCTCGACTACGAGCCGATCGAGTACCGGGAGTCGAAGATGGTGCGCGTGGACCTGCTCGTGCACGGCCAGCCGGTGGACGCCTTCAGCTCGATCGTCCACCACGAGCGCGCGTACTCGTGGGGTCGCGCGATGACGCACCGTCTCCAGGAGCTGATCCCCCGCCAGATGTTCGACATCGCCGTGCAGGCCGCCATCGGGTCGAAGATCATCGCGCGGGAGACGGTGAAGGCGAAGCGCAAGGACGTGCTCTCGAAATGCTACGGCGGCGACGTGACCCGCAAGCGCAAGCTGCTCGAGCAGCAGAAGAAGGGCAAGAAGAAGATGAAGATGCTCGGGCAGGTCGAGGTCCCCCAGGACGTCTTCATCAAGGCGCTGAGGGTGGAGGAGAAGTGAGCACGCTCGCGGCTCCCGCGCTCCCGCGGCCGCGCGAGGTGCTCGGCGAGTTCGGGATCTACGTCCACGTCCCTTTCTGCTCCCACCGGTGCGGCTACTGCGACTTCAATGCCTATGCCGGCCTGGACGAGGCGATCCCCTCATACATGGAGGCGCTCGCGCTCGACGCCCGGACGGCCGCGTCGTCTCCCGTGCCGATCGACGAGCGCCCGGTGGTGACCAGCATCTTCGTGGGAGGCGGCACCCCCTCGCTGGTCCCCGCCGCGTCGCTGGCCGCGGTCCTCCACGCTATCCGCGAGACCTGGCCGGTGGCGCCGGATTGCGAGATCACCTGCGAGGCGAACCCCGAGAGCGCGACCCCCGAGCTGCTGCGCGCGTGGCGGGAGGCCGGAGTGAACAGGGTGAGCTTCGGGGTCCAGTCGCTGGACGACCGGCTCCTGGGCGCGCTCGGCCGCGTCCACGACGCCGCGACCGCCGTCAGCGCGTTGCTGAGTGCGATGGAAGTCTTCGACCGCGTATCGGCCGACCTCATCCTCGGCATCCCCGGAGAGGACGACGAGACGTGGGAGGCGGGGGTCCGGGCGCTGGTCGGTCTCGGGCTGCGCCACCTGTCCTGCTACGGGCTCACGTACGAGGAGGGGACCCCGCTCCACTCCTGGAAGCGGCTGGGGAAGGTGGTGCCCGTACCCGATGACGACGTCGCCCGCCGCTGGGAGACCGCCGACGAGGTACTCAGCCGGGCCGGGTTGGGTCGTTACGAGATCTCGAACTGGGCGGTCCCCGGGGAGCACAGCCGGCACAACGACCTCTACTGGAGGTGCGGGGAGTACCTGGGCATCGGCGCCGGCGCCCACAGCCACCTGGACGGGGTCCGATCTTGGACGGTGAAGGGTCCGGACCGCTACGCCCGCGGCGTCCGGGAGGGGACGTCCGTAGCGGGATCCGAGACGATCGACGCCGCGGGACGCGCCACCGAGGTCATGTTCTGCGGCCTGCGCCGGAGCGACGGCGTCTCGGCGGACGCGTTCAGGTCGCTGACGGGGGTCGACCTCGAGGCCAGCTTCCGGCCCGAACTCGACCGGTGCGCAGCGGCGGGGCTGCTCGAGTGGGACGGGAGCCGCGCTCGACTCACGCGCCGGGGCACCCTCCTCGCGAACGAGGTGCTCACCGCGTTCCTGGGGTGATTGGCACTCTGCGTGCTAGAGTGCCAACCATGGAGCACGGCCCCCAGGACAGGCCCCTCGACGAGCGCAAGGAGCGCATCCTGCGCCAGATCGTCGAGTCGTACGTCGCCGACGGGGAGCCCGTCGGCTCGAAGGCGATCGCCGACTCCCGCGACCTCGGGGTCAGCTCGGCCACGGTCCGCAACGAGATGGGGATCCTCGAGCGCGAGGGCTACATATCGCAGCCCCACACGTCCGCCGGCCGGGTCCCGACCGACAAGGGGTACCGGTACTACGTGGACGCGCTGGCTCCCCACGCCGGGACCGACCCGGACCGGCGGCGCGAGATCGAGGGCCTGCTGGGCGGCGCCCTGTCCGCGCTCGATGAGCTCCTCATGAAGGCGTCGCAGCTGCTCTCCGACATGACGAACTACACGTCTCTCGCGTCCATGCCTCCGGTGGAGGAGGCCCGCCTGCGCCATGTCCAGCTCGTCCCGCTGGGCGGCGCCCGGGTCTTCTGCATCTTCGTGGGAGAGGCCGGGTGGCACGCCGAGAGGCTCCTGGAGCTGGCGACCGAGCCGTCGGAAGACGTGCTGCGCCGGTCGGGCGAGGCCGTCACGCGGACGGCCAGCGGCCACGCGCCTCTCGAGGCGGCTTCGCTGCTCGAGGCGATCTCGGGTGACGAGGAGATCGTCACGGTGGCCCGCGCGGTCGCGGTGGCGCTCCGCTCCATAGCCGCCTCGTCCGGGCGGGTCATCACCGGCGGGGCCTCCCGTCTCGTTATCTGGGAACCGGCTCCCGTCGCCCAGCGGGTCCTCGAGATGCTCGAGGAGGGGGAGCCGCTGCTCCCCGACCCGGCTCCCGAGGGCGTCGCCGTGCGGATCGGACGGGAGCTCGCGCTCGAGGACTACCACGACCTCAGCCTGATCGCGGCCGGGTACAGGTTCGGCCGCCAGGCGGGCGCGCTGGGTGTGCTGGGGCCGACCCGCATGCCGTACCCCTCGGTGATATCCGCGGTGGCAGACGTGGCGCAGTCGCTGTCGCAGGCCCTGCGCCGCCTCGAGGACTAGCCTGATGCCGATGGCGACCGACTTCTACGAGGTGCTGGGTGTCGCGCCGGACGCCGGCGAGGACGAGATCAAGCGGGCCTTCCGGTCGCTCGCGCGCCGCTACCACCCGGACGCGAACGGCGGGGATCCGGAGGCCGCCGAGCGCTACAAGCAGATCTCGGAGGCGTACTCGATCCTGTCCGACCCCCGCAAGCGACGCGAGTACGACGCGCAGCGCATGGGGGCCGGCATGTTCGGAACCACGATCGAGGATCTCTTCGACAGCTTCTTCGGGGGAGCCGGGGTCGGCCGGCGCGCGGGCCCTCAGTCGCGCGTCCAGGCCGGGGAGACGATCGGGATCACCCTCGAGATCGACTTCGCGGACGCCGTCTTCGGCGTGGAGAGGACCCTCACCCTGCGCCGGCACGAACCCTGCGAGCGGTGCTCGAACAGCGGGTGCGAACCCGGCACGCAGCCGGACCTCTGCCAGGCGTGCAACGGCACCGGACAGCTCCAGCAGGTCCGACAGTCGCTGCTCGGACAGATGGTCACCGCCTACCCGTGCGCCGCCTGCGGACAGACCGGCTGGACGATCCCGGACCCGTGCCGGGACTGCCGCGGAGCCGGACGCGTCCCGCGGGAGGTGGACGTCCCGCTGCGGATCCCGGCGGGGCTCGAGACGAACGACCAGCTGAGGGTGCGAGGCGAGGGACACTCCGGGTTCGCGGGCGGTCCTCGAGGCGACCTGATCGCGCGGGTGGCGGTCCGTCCCGACGAGCGGTTCGAGCGGTCCGGAGACGACATCGTGACGTGGGTCGAGGTGCCAATGACCACCGCGGCGCTCGGCGGGTCCGTACGGTTCGAGTCGTTGGACGGTCCGGAGGAGGTGGAGATCCCGAAGGGCACCCAGTCCGGCACCACCTTCCGCGTCCGCGGACGGGGGATGCCCCGGGGGCGGGGCCGCGGCGACCTGCTCGTGCGCGCGCACGTCGCGACCCCGACCGACCTGACCGGCGAGCAGGCCCGGCTGCTGGAGCAGCTGGCCGAGCTGAGAGGCGAGGCGGGACACGCTCCGAAGGGGATCCTGGCCTCCCTGCGCCGCGCCCTCGGCATGGAGGAATGACCGCCGGGCGGCATCACTTCTTCACGCAGCCGGACCTGATCGGCGAGCAGAGCCTCGTGCTGCGGGGTCCGGACGCGCACCACGCGAAGGTGCTGCGGCTGGGGGTCGGGGAGACCATCTCGGTGGCGGATGGCACCGGCCGCGTCGTCGACGCTGTCGTGACGCGCGCCGGGTCCGACGAGGTGGAGGCGCGGGTGGTGCTCGTCCACGAGCTGCGTCCCCACCGGCCCGTCCTGGTCCTGTGGCAGGCCCTCGTGAAGAGGGAGTCCATGGACGAGGTCGTCCAGAAGGCCGTCGAGGTAGGGGCGCGCCGGGTCGTGCCGTTCGCGGCCGAGCGCAGCATCGTCCGCTGGGACGCGGAGAAGCGGGAACGACTCCGGGACCGATGGGAGCAGGTCGCGCTCGCCGCCGCGAAGCAGTCGCGCTCCCCGTGGCTGACCGTGGTGGACCCGGTGGAGGACGGATTGTCCGCCGTCGAGGACGACGCCGGGCCCATCCTCGTCCTGCACGAGAGGGCCGAGACCCATTTCCGGGACGCGCTCCCGGCCGCTCTCCCTCACACGGTCACGATCGTGATCGGGCCGGAGGGAGGCCTGACCGACGACGAGGTGGATGCGGTCACCGGACGTGGCGGGACGGCGGTGACGCTGGGGGACCGGATACTGCGCACCGAGACCGCCGGGGCGATCGGGCTCGCGCTCGCCTCCTATGCGTACGGCGTCATGGGGTGACACGATGGAGCGCGTGTCCGAGAACGGGTTCAACGAGCGGCTGGGCGACCACCTTCGCCGGCTGCGCAGACAGAAGGGGTTGTCCCTGCTCGACGTGGAGGCCGCGTCGGCGAAGGAGTTCAAGTCGTCGGTGCTGGGAGCCTACGAGCGGGGCGAGCGAGCCATCTCGGCGGCCAGGCTGGCCAGGCTCGCCGAGCTGTACCGGCTCCCGCTGAAGGCGATGATCCCTTCGGACGGGGGCCCGGCTCCCGCCGCGGCGACCTCGGGCATCGCGCTCGACCCCGGACGGCTCGACGCGTCGGACGTCCCGGAGGCACGCGCGGTCGCCAGGTACGTGCGGCAGGTGCAGGCCATGCGACAGGAGTGGACCCAGGGACCGGTGATCGCGCTGCGGGCGACGGACGTCCGCGCCCTGGCCGCCGCGCTGGACCGCACCCCGGAGGAACTGGTGAGACGTCTGGACGAGCTGGGGGTGAGGGTCGGATGAGCGACTGCCTGTTCTGCCGGATCGTGGCGGGGGAGATACCCGCAGACGTGGTGTGGGAGTCGGAGCACGCGCTGGCCTTCCGAGACATCAACCCGCAGGCGCCGACGCACGTGCAGGTCATCCCGCGCAAGCACGTGCCGCGCATCGCCGACTTCGACGCGCAGGCCGACCGGGAGTGGCTGTCCGACCTGTTCGAGGGAGCCACCCAGGTCGCCCGCCAGGAGGGGCTCGGGGAGGGGTTCCGCCTCGTGATCAACAACGGGGCGATGGCCGGGCAGAGCGTCATGCACGTCCACCTGCACGTGCTGGGCGGCCGCCCGCTGGGGTGGCCCCCGGGTTAGGTCGTCCGTTCCCGTCGGTATGATGCGCCCAAGGAGAACGCCAACCAGGTGTCGAGCCAACTGAAGATCCTCGTCCCCGAGACGACCCACGTCGTCGAGCTGGTGGGGGAGCGCGACGAGCACCTCAAGCTGATCGAGGACGCGTTCGCCTCCGACATCCTCGTCCGCGGCAACGAGATCACCGTCACCGGGGACGACGAAGAGGCGCAGAAGGTCGTCTCGGTCTTCCAGGAGCTCATCACGCTCCTGGGCAAGGGGACCGTCCTCACCGCCGACTCGGTGGGCCGGGCGGTGGCCATGGTCAAGTCCGACAGCGACCAGAAGCCGTCGGACGTGCTCGGGGAGACCCTCCTCGTCACCCGCGGGCGGGCCATCCGGCCCAAGACCGCCGGCCAGAAGCGCTACCTCGACGCGATCCGCGACAACACGGTCGTCTTCGGGGTCGGTCCGGCCGGGACCGGGAAGACCTACCTGGCCGTCGCGGCCGCCGTCCGGGCGCTGCGCGACAAGGAGGTCACCCGCATCATCCTGACCCGTCCCGCCGTCGAGGCCGGGGAGCGGCTCGGGTTCCTGCCCGGCGACATCGCGCAGAAGGTCGACCCTTACCTCAAGCCCCTGTACGACGCGCTGTTCGAGATGCTCGAGGCCGAGCACTTCGCGCGGCTGATGGAGCGGGGGACGATCGAGGTGGCGCCGCTGGCCTTCATGCGAGGCCGGACCCTCAACTCCTCGTTCATCATCATGGACGAGGCCCAGAACACCACCCCCGAGCAGATGAAGATGCTGCTCACCCGCATCGGGCTCCAGTCCAAGGCCGTCGTCACCGGCGACATCACGCAGATCGACCTCCCGGAGGGACAGACCAGCGGCCTGGTCGTCGTCGAGAAGATCCTCTCGGGGATAAAGGGGGTCGAGTTCGTGCACCTCGACGCCTTCGACGTCGTGCGGCACCGCATCGTCCAGCAGATCGTCGAGGCGTACGGTCGCTACGACGAGTCGAAGAGGAACGCCTCCAACAGATGAGCGACGACCCGGCCGATCGAGACGTCGAGCGGACGCGATGACGGACATCGACGTCTTCGTCGCCAACGAGCAGGACGACGTCGCGTGCGACGAGCAGCGTCTCATCGCCCTGGCCCGGATCGCGGCGGCCGAGGAGGGCGTCGACCCGCGGGCGGAGCTGTCCATCCTCCTCGTGGACCGCACGGCGATGGCCAGCCTGAAGGAGAAGTACCTGGGGGAGCCCGGTCCCACCGATGTCCTGGCCTTCGCGATGGACGAGCAGCCGAACGACGAGGAGCCGTTCATGGTCGGGGACATCGTGGTCTGCCCCGACGTCGCCCGCGAGCAGGCCGAGAAGGCGGGCACCCCCTTGCGCGACGAGATCGACCTCCTGGTCGTGCACGGCTTCCTGCACCTGCTCGGCTACGACCACGTGAAGCCTCAGCAGGCCCGGTCCATGAAGCATCGCGAGCGACGGATCCTGCAGGAGTTCAGGAGGCTCAGGCCGGGATGACCGCCCTGCTGGGGAGCCTCCTCGTCGTCCTGCTGGCCGCGTCCTGCCTGTTGACGATGGCGGAGGCGGCGCTCGGGCGGGTGAGCCGACTGCGTGCGGCCGCGCTCCAGGACGAAGGGAGACGGAACGCGGCCGCCCTCGTGAGGATCGAGGAGGATCCGCCCCGATACCTCAACCCGATCTACTTCGCTCTCGTGCTGTCGCAGACGGGCTCGGCGATCCTGGTCGCTATCGCCGCGGACAGGCAGTTCGGCTCATGGGGGCTGACCGCCGCCGCCGTGCTCTTCACGGTCGGGTACTTCCTGCTCGTGGAGGCGATGTGCCGGACCCACGCCGTCCTGCACGCCGAGCCGGTGGCGTTGGCGCTGGCTCCCACGGTCCTGGCCGTGGCCCGGCTCCTCCGGCTCCCGACGCGCGGCCTCATCGGGATCGCGAACGTCGTCCTGCCCGGGAAGGGGTTGAAGGCGGGGCCGTTCGTCTCGGAGGAGGACATCCTCTCGATGGCGGAGGCAGGTTCGGAGGAAGGGGCGATCGAGGAGGAGGAGAAGGTCCTCATCGAGTCCATCTTCGAGTTCGGGGACACGCTCGTGAGGGAGATCATGGTGCCCCGTCCGGACATGGTCGTCGTCGAGGCCCACAAGCCGCTGCGCAAGGCGATGGACCTCTCGATCAAGCACGGTTTCTCGCGCATCCCCGTGTACGACAAGGAGCCCGACAACGTGGTCGGGATCGTCTACGCGAAGGACCTCTTCAAGGCCACGCGCCGCAACGGGGAGGACAAGACCGTCGAGCGCGTCATGCGCAAGCCCGTCTTCGTGCCCGAGACGAAGCCGGTCTCGGAGCTCCTGCGGGAGATGCAGGGCTCCCGCACGCATATGGCGATCGTGGTCGACGAGTACGGCGACGTGGCCGGACTCGTGACCCTCGAGGACGTTCTCGAGGAGATCGTCGGTGAGATCATCGACGAGTTCGACGTGGACGAACCGGCGCTGGTGCCGGTCCGGAACGGGACCTGGCGAGTGAAGGCGAAGATGGCCATCTGGGAGCTCAACGAGCTCCTCGACCTCGAGCTCTCCACCGAGGAGGAGTGGACCACGGTGGGGGGGCTCATGGCCGCGCAGCTGGGGAAGCTCCCCGAGGAGGGGAACAGCGTCACCTACGACGGGCTGCGGCTGAAGGCGGAGAAGGTCACCGGACGCCGGATCGGCACCGTGCTGGTGACGCGGGTGGAGCCCGATGGAGACGGTTGACGGGCTGTCCATCGGTCAGACCCCGGAGGGTTTCCGGTCCGGGTTCGTGTCGATCATCGGGCGCCCCAACGTCGGGAAGTCGACGCTCGTCAACCGCATACTGGGCACGAAGGTCGCGATCACCTCGAAGCGTCCCCAGACGACGCGGAACGCGATCAGGGGCGTCCTCACCACGCCCGAGGCCCAGGTGGTGTTCGTGGACACGCCCGGGTTCCACAAGCCGCGTACGGCACTGGGGACGAAGCTGAACTCGGTCGTCATGCAGACGATGCGCGAGGTGGACGCGATCCTGTTCGTCGTCGACGCGGCCGAGGGGGTCGGACGCGGGGACTCGTTCATCGCCTCCGAGCTCGCGAAGGTGAGCACACCCACCATCTGCGTCCTGAACAAGTGCGACCTGCTCGACATGCCGCGCCTGGCCGCCCAGGTCGAGCACGCCCGGGCTCTCGGTGAGTTCCACGACGTCTACGCGATATCGGCCCTGACGGGTTCGACCGTGCCCGACCTGGTGCGCACGGTGACCGAACTCCTGCCCACGGGGCCGCTGTGGTACCCGCCGGACGCGGTGACCGACCAGGCGGAGTCGGTCCTCGTGGCCGAGCTCGTCCGCGAGAAGGCTCTGCGGCTCACCCGCGAGGAGGTCCCGCACTCGATCGCGGTGGTGGTGGAGGAGATGCGCGAGGACCCCGACACCCCCGGACGGGTCGAGATCGACGTGATCGTCTACGTGGAGCGGGACAGCCAGAAGGGGATCGTGATCGGCAAGGGAGGGGAGATGCTCAAGCGGATCGGTGCCGAGGCCCGCCGGGAGATCGAGCCACTGATCGGCGCCCACGTCTACCTCGATCTCCGGGTGAAGGTGAAGCGGGACTGGCAGCGCCAGCCCGGACTTATCGACCGGTTCGGCTACGGCACGTGACGAACAGGTTCCCGGTCGCCTCGGGCGCGGTCTCCGTCCTGCTCGCCGTGGCCGTGGTCGCCGCGCTGAACAGAACCGCGGCGGGAGACGGGTACGTCCGGACGGCCGGGGCAGCCACCGCCGCGATGCTGGTCTGGTGCATCGCGGCGGTCATCCGCCGGCGTCAGTGGGCCATCGGCATCGCCTTCTTCCTGGGACTGCTCTGGCTGATCTCCGCCTCCGCCCTCGGTCTGCAGCGGCGACTCGACCCGGGGGCCACCACCGGGTGGGTAGCCTGGGCGGTGGCTCTGATGGCGGCGAGCTTGAAGGCGAGGGACGATGCCCGACCGGATCTACACCCGGCGGGGTGACGACGGCACCACCCAGCTCCTGTTCGGGGGGAAGGACCGGCTCCCGAAGAGCGACCCGCGCCCCTCCGCGTACGGCGAGGTGGACGAGTCGGTGGCCGCGCTCGGCGTGGCCCGGGCCGAGGCCCACGTCGCCGGTGAGGACGAGCTGGCCGAGCTGATCCTGCGGGTCCAGCGCGAGCTCTTCGTCGTGGGAGCCGAACTGGCCACCGCGCCCGACGACTGGGAGCGGCTCACCCCGGGGGTCTCCCAGGTGACCCAGGAGATGGTCGACCGGCTCGAGACCGACATCGACTCCCTTCGGTCCCGGTTCGAGATGCCGAAGGACTTCGTCGTGGCGGGGGAGACGCGGCTGGGAGCCGCGCTCGACCTAGCCCGGGCGGTCCTGAGGCGGGCCGAGCGGGCCGTGGTGCGGCTCTCGCTGGCCGAGCCGGTCCGGGGGGAGGTCCTCGCCTACGTGAACCGGCTGGCCGACCTGGCGTGGGCGATGGAGAGGTTCGCGGAGCGGTCCGAGCGCCAGCCGAGGCCGCGGGAGGGGTAGTCCCGGTTCGTGGTCACCGACACCGGCAGCCGGTACGGTGACGGCCCATGCGCGAACGTGGACACGCCCTCTACCGCGACCAGGGCATCGTCCTGCGCGGCATCAAGCTGGGCGAGGCCGATCGGATCCTCTCGGTCCTGACGCAGAACCACGGACGGATCCGCGTCGTCGCGAAGGGGGTGCGCAAATCGCGCTCCCGTTTCGGGGGCCGGATCGACACCTTCACCCACGTCGACCTGCAGCTGTACCCGGGCCGGGAGCTCGACGGGATCACCCAGGCCGAGATCATCAAGCGGTACCCGCGGCTGCGGAGCGATTACCGCGCCTTCACCGCTGCCTCGGCGATGGCGGATGCCGTCGAGCGGACGACCCCCGAGCGGGAGCGCAACGTTCGCCTGTTCGTGCTGCTGCGGTCGGGCCTGCAGGCGCTGGAGGACGGCGCGGCCGACCCGGCTCTCCTCGCCTACGCGTTCCTCGCCAAGGCGGCCTCGGTGGCGGGCGTGCACCCCATGCTGGACGCGTGCACGGGGTGCGGGGGGCCCGACACCGTCGCGCTCTCGTTCTCCGGGGGCGGCGTCGTGTGCGGGTCGTGCGCCCAGCGGTCCGACCCCCGGGTATCGACCCCGATAACGGACGCCTGGACCAGCCTGCTCACCGACGACTGGGACACCCTGCGCGCCGGGAGCCTGGAGGCTCCCGTCCAGCGGGAGCTGTCCGGACTGCTCCTGGCGTTCGTCCAGTGGCAGCTCGACAACCGGTTCCGGGCCTTCGGGCTCATCGGCACCTGACCCCTACACTGTCGCGATGAGCGACGTCCTCAGCAGCATCGACCGCGACCGTCTCCCGGCGCACGTCGCCGTGATCATGGACGGCAACGGGAGGTGGGCGAAGGCGCGCGGGCTCCCACGCACCGAGGGACACCGGGCCGGCGAGCAGGCCATGGTGGACGCCGTCGACGGAGCGCTCGAGGTCGGGCTGCGGTGGCTGACCGTCTACGCGTTCTCGACCGAGAACTGGAAGAGGCCCCCCGAAGAGGTCCGGTTCCTCATGGGCTACAACCGGGACCTGCTCCGCCGCCGACGCCAGGAGTTCCTGGACAAGGGGGTGCGTGTCCGGTTCATCGGACGTCGCAACGAGCGCCGGCTCCCGCGCAGCGTTGTCCGGATGGCCGAGGAGACCGAGGAGCTCACCGCCGGCTGCCGGGAGCTCAACCTGACCATCGCCCTCAACTACGGGGGCCGGGCCGAGATAGTGGACTCCGTCCGTCACCTGGCCGAGCTCGTGGCGAGGGGGGAGATCGAGCCGGACCGGATACGCGAGCGCGACATCGCCCGCCACATGTACGAACCGGACCTCCCCGACCCCGACGTGATCGTGCGCACCTCCGGAGAGTTCCGAACCTCCAACTACCTGCTCTGGCAGGGCGCGTACGCCGAGCTCGTCTTCACCCCCGTGCTGTGGCCGGACTTCACCCGCCGCGATCTGTGGGAGGCTATCGCCGAGTACCAGCGGCGCTCCCGGCGGTTCGGAGGCGTGGATTGATGCACTACCAGGAGCTCGTCCTGTCGCTCCTCGGATGGTGGTCCGAGCACGGATGCGTGGTCGGGCAGCCGTACGCGGGCGAGGTGGGAGCGGGCACGTTCAACCCGCTCACCTTCCTGCGGGCGCTCGGTCCGGAGCCCTGGCGGGCCGCGTACGTGGAGCCGTCCAAGCGGCCGGTCGACGCCCGCTACGGCGAGAACCCGAACCGCGTGTACTCGCACCACCAGGTGCAGGTCGTCCTGAAGCCCGCCCCGTCCGACATCCAGGAGCTCTACCTCGAGTCCCTCTCCGCGTTCGGGGTGAAGGCGTCCGAGCACGACATCAGGTTCGTCGAGGACGACTGGGAGTCCCCTTCGCTCGGCGCTTGGGGGCTCGGCTGGGAGGTCTGGCTGGACGGGATGGAGATCACCCAGTTCACCTACTTCCAGCAGGTCGGCTCCATCGACTGCGAGGTGGTGACCGGGGAGATCACGTACGGGACCGAGAGGATCGCGATGTACCTCCAGGACGTCGAGAACATCTTCGACCTGTCCTACGCCCCCGGCGTTACGTACGGCGAGGTATTCCAGGCCTCCGAGCAGCAGTGGTCCCGCTACGTCTTCGAGGCCTCGCACCCGGACACCCTCTTCGGGTGGTTCGACTCCTACGAGGCGGAGAGCAGGCGCCTGCTCGGCGAGGGACTCGTCCTGCCGGCCTACGACTTCGTGGTGAAGGCGTCGCACACGTTCAACGTCCTGGACGCGCGCGGGGTGATCTCGGTCGCCGAGAGAGCCCGCTACCTCGGCCGTGTGCGCGACCTCTCCCGCCGCTGCGCGGAGGCGTGGCTGGAGCGCCGCGCGGAGCTCGGCTTCCCGCTGCTCGGGGCCTGAGGGCCCGGATCGGGCGCCCGGTAGGATACGTCTCGTGCCCGACCTGCTGCTCGAGATCGGAACGGAGGAGCTCCCCCCGTCGGTGGTCGCCGCGGGCGAGGAGCAGCTCGCGGAGGCGGCGCCTCGCGCGCTGCGCGACCTCCGCCTGTCGCACGGCGCGGTCGAGGTGTTCGCCACCCCCCGGCGTCTGGCCTTCGTGGTGCGCGACGTGGCGGATGCTCAGGAACGCACGGTCACGGACCGCCGAGGCCCTCCAGCCGACCGGGCGTTCGACGACACCGGTGCGCCGACCCCGGCCGCCGTCGGCTTCGCCCGGTCCGCGGGCATCGACCCGTCCCAGCTCGAGCGGCGGGAGACCGACCAGGGGGCGTACGTGTATGCCAGGGTGGACGACCCCGGGCTCCCGGCGGCCGAGGTGCTTCCCGAGAAGCTGGCCGGGCTGATCGCCGGGCTCTCCTTCCCGAGGACGATGAAGTGGGACGCCTCGGAGGTGCGGTTCCCCCGCCCCATCAGGTGGCTGGTCGCCCTGCTCGGCGAGGACACGCTCCCGGTGCGACACGGCGACCTGGTCGCCGACAGGTTCTCGACCGGGCACCGCGTGTTCCACCCCGGTCCCGTCGAGATCGCCGAACCCGTGGCCTACGAGCGGGCGCTGTCCGCCGCCGGTGTCGTCGCCAGACGGGCGCGGCGTCGTGAGCTGGTGAGGGAGCAGGCCCTCGAGGCCGCCTCGAGCCGCGGCGGGTCACCCGTTCTGAGCGACGAGATCGTGGACGAGGTGACGGACATCGTCGAGCGTCCGGTCGCGATGGTCGGATCCTTCGACGCCGCCTACCTGGAGATCCCCCCGGACGTGCTCGTCACCGCGATGCAGGCCCACCAGCGCTACTTCGCCCTGCGCTCCGACGACGGCTCCCTCGCCCCGGGCTTCGTCGTCATCTCCAACGCCGATCCCTCGAACGGGTCGACCATCGTCGCCGGCAACGAGCGCGTCCTGAGGGCACGCCTGGAGGACGCCCGCTTCTTCTTCGAAGAGGACCGCAAGGTCGCGCTGTCCGACCGGGTGGACCGGCTCTCCGAGGTGGTCGTCCATCCGCGGTTGGGGACGCTGCGCGACAAGTCGGATCGGCTCCAAGCCCTCGCCTCGCGCGTAGCGACCTGGATGGGGCTCGACGCCCCCGAGCGGGAGGCGGCCGGTCTCGCCGGGCGCTTGGCCAAGGCGGACCTGCTCACGCACCTGGTCTACGAGTTCCCGGAGCTGCAGGGGACGCTCGGGGGCTATTACGCGAGGATAGACCCTCACCTCGATGGGGGCGCGGTCGAGACCGTGGCCGGCGCGATCGCCGAGCAGTACCTCCCCCGGGGGGCGGGGGACGCGCTCCCCACCACCCCCGCCGGACGCGCCCTGGCGATAGCGGACCGTCTGGACACCCTCGTCGGATACATCGGGATCGGTCTGGCCCCCACGGGGTCAGAGGACCCGTACGCCCTCCGCCGCGCGGCGAACGGCCTGGCGACCATCAGCCATGAGGCCGAGGTGGCCTTCCCCCTCGACGAGGCGGTCGCGGCTGCGTGGGAGGGGTACGCGGGGTCCGGACGGGAGCTGCGCCCGCTCGCCGAGGTCGAGGCGGACGTCCGGACGCTGATCGCGTCGCGGGCAGAGGCGCTGCTGCAGCGTGATGCCGCCCTGCCCCGCCCCGTGCTCGCCGCCGCGCTGTCCGGACCGTGGACCGACCTGCCCGACCTGAGGCGGAGGACGCAGGCCCTGGGCACCCTGCACGAGCGCGGCGCCCTGCACCAGCTCGCCGTCGTCCACGAGAGGTGCCACAACCTCACCCGCCAGGGTCCGTACGGGGAGGTCGACCCATCGCTACTCGAGCACCCGGCCGAGGGCGCCCTCTACGAGAAGATGGCCGAGGTCTCCTCCGGCCACGCGACCGCGCTCGGATCCGGGGACCACGTGGGGGCTCTCGAGGCGCTCCTCCCGCTCGTGGGCGTCGTCGAGACCTTCTTCGACCGCGAGCGCGGTGTGATGGTGATGGCGGAGGACGCGGCCGTCCGGTCGAACAGGCAGGCGCTGCTGGCCACGGTCGCCGCCATGTTCGCGGCCGTCGCCGACTTCTCGAGGATCAACCCGGCCGATCTCGTTGCACGTGGCAGCGCCCAGGAGGGTCCAGATGGCTAAGAAGAAGTCGAGCCGCACGCCGAAGAACAAGGTCGGATCGTCCCCCCCGCCGAAGCCCGAGAAGAAGGAGAAGGCCGGACGCAAGGCCCAGGCTCGGCGGCCGAGCGCGAAGCTCGTGCACGACTTCTCCGAGGGGGACAAGGACCAGAAGTTCCTGCTGGGCGGCAAGGGGGCCAACCTGGCCGAGATGACGAACCTCGGCCTCCCCGTGCCCCCGGGGTTCACGATCACCACCGATGCCTGCCGCGAGTACATGGCGAGCGGGAGGATCCCGTCCGGACTCGACGACCAGGTGGCCAAGGCCGTCCGGCGCCTCGAGAAGGCCATGGGCCGGTCGCTCGGCGACCCGAGCGACCCGCTGCTCGTATCGGTGCGGTCCGGGTCGATGTTCTCGATGCCCGGGATGATGGACACGGTCCTCAACCTCGGGATGAACGACGGGTCCGTGAAGGGGCTCGCCGACGTCACCGGAGACGATCGGTACGCCTGGGACTGCTACCGCCGCTTCATCCAGATGTTCGGCAAGACGGTCTCCGGGATCGACGCCGACCTGTTCGAACACGAACTCGAGCAGGCCCGTGCGCGGCGGGCCAAGGCGTCGAAGCGCAAGCCGGAAGAGGTGAAGGACCACCACCTGTCCGCGGACGACCTCCGCTCCCTCGTGGACAGCTACAAGCGGATCTACGAGGAACAGACCGGGAGCGGGTTCCCGCAGGACCCGCGCGAGCAGCTGCGGATGTCGATAAAGGCCGTCTTCGACTCGTGGGACAACAAGCGGGCCCGCGACTACCGGCGGCTCGAGCGCATCGACGACGCGCTGGGGACCGCGGTCAACGTGATGGCGATGGTCTTCGGGAACAAGGGCGACGATTCGGGGACCGGGGTCGCCTTCACGCGCGACCCGGCCACCGGGCGCAAGGGCGTCTACGGCGACTACCTCACCAACGCGCAGGGTGAGGACGTCGTCGCCGGTATCCGGACGCCCGAGCCCCTGCAGAGCCTGCGCAAGCAGAACAAGGCGGTGTACGAGGAGCTCCTCGCGATCATGGCCCGGCTCGAGAAGCACTACCGCGACATGTGCGACATCGAGTTCACCGTGGAGAACGGGAAGCTCTGGATGCTGCAGACCCGCATCGGCAAGCGCACGCCGACGGCGGCCGTCCGGGTGGCGGTGGAGATGGTCTCCGACCGGCTGATCAACCAGCGCGAGGCTATCCAGCGGGTGGCTCCCGAGCAGCTCGACCAGCTCCTGCACCCCCAGTTCGACCCGAAGGCGGAGACGGAGACGCTCACCTCGGGCATCAACGCCTCTCCGGGAGCGGCTGTCGGGAAGATCGTCCTCGACGCCGACAAGGCGGTCGAGTGGACGGAGGCGGGGGAGGACGTGATCCTCGTGCGCGAGGAGACCAACCCCGACGACGTGCATGGGATGTACGCGGCCCGGGGGATCCTCACGGCGCGGGGCGGCAAGACGTCGCACGCGGCCGTCGTCGCCCGCGGGGCGGGAAAGCCGTGCGTGGTGGGCGCGGACGATCTGCGGATCGATATCCGGGAGAGGACCGTCTCCGTGGAGGGCCGCAAGCTCAAGGAGGGAGACGTCATCTCGATCGACGGCACCACGGGCAAGGTGATCGCGGGTGAGGTCGAGCTCGTGACGCCGAAGGTATCCGGTGAGTTCGCGACGCTGCTCGAGTGGTGCGACCGGGTGAAGTCGCTGGGCGTCCGGGCGAACGCGGACACGCCCGAGGACGCCAAGCGGGCGCGCCAGTTCGGCGCCGAGGGGATCGGCCTCGCCCGGACGGAGCACATGTTCCTGGGAGACCGGCTCCCGATCGTCCGCCGGGCGATCCTCGCTCGCAGCGACGAGGACCGCGACGCCGCCCTCGAGGACCTCCTGTCCCTGCAGCGCCGCGACTTCGAGGGGATCTTCAAGGCGATGGACGGGCTCCCCGTCACCATCCGCCTCCTGGACCCGCCCCTGCACGAGTTCCTCCCCTCCTCCAAGGAGCTCGCGGTCGAGCTGGAACGGATCCGGATCGCCTCGCAGATCACCGACATCGCCGACGTTCGGGCCATCACCGAGGAGCGGGAGCAGCTCCTCCAGCAGATCGAATCGATGGAGGAGTCCAACCCCATGCTCGGGCTGCGCGGGTGCCGGCTCGGGCTCGTGATACCAGGCATCTACCGGATGCAGGTCAGGGCGATCATGGAGGCCGCCTGCAGGCTGGCCAAGCGGGGCGGGAAACCGGGCGTGGAGATCATGATCCCGCTCGTGGGGATCGCCGCAGAGCTGGAGATCCTCAGACGCGAGTGCGACGAGGTGGCCAAGGAGGTAATCCGCGAGACCGGACAGAGGGTGAGGTACCTGATCGGGACGATGATCGAGGTGCCCCGGTCCGCGCTGACCGCCGGCGAGGTCGCCGAGCACGCGGACTTCTTCTCGTTCGGCACGAACGACCTCACGCAGATGACGTACGCCTTCAGCCGCGACGACGCGGAGGGCAAGTTCCTCGCTCCCTACCTCGAGCGCCGCGTGCTGAGCGTGAACCCCTTCGAGACCATCGACCGCGAGGGCGTCGGGCGCCTGGTGAGGCTGGCCACCGATGAGGGTCGCGAGCTCAACCCGAGGCTGAAGGTCGGGGTCTGCGGCGAGCACGGGGGAGACCCCGAATCGGTCACCTTCTTCCACGAGGTGGGGCTCGATTACGTGTCCTGCTCACCCTTCCGGGTGCCCGTGGCCCGGCTCGCCGCCGCGCACGCGGCCATCGGGACGGCCGAGGCGGCGAGCAAGTGACCCGGGTCACCACGCCGGACGGGATCGGTCTCGAGGTCCACGCGTCCGGACGCGGCGACGGACGCGCGGCGCTGCTCCTTCACGGCCTCACCGGCAACTCGGGGGTATGGTCGGCGGCCGGTCCCGCCCTGGCTCCCAGGTTCCGCGTCCTCGCGCTAGATCAGCGCGGCCACGGCGCATCGGAGGCGTCCACCGACCCCGAGGACCACACGCTGGACGTCCTGGCCCGCGACGTCTTCACCGTCCTCGACCACTTCGACGCCGAGCAGGCCACGCTCGTCGGGCACGGCATGGGAGCGACCGTTGCGATGCTCGCCGCGCTGGACCGCCCCGATCGCGTCGAGGCGCTCGTGCTGGTCGGGGCGTCCGCCGAGCCCCTCGACCCGGCCTCGGGCTGGATGGTGACGAGGGACAGAGCCGTGGAGGCGGTGGAACGCGCCGGGATGGAGGCCGGATGGGACGCCTACCTCGAGAGCGGGATCTTCGGCTGGGACGTCGAGGAGATGCCGTCGGAGATCGTGGAGGACTGGCGAGCCCAGTTCGTCCGGACCGCCCCGGCGGCCTTCGTCGGGCTCGCGCGCCACCTGGCCTCGCTCCCGGACCTGACCCCTCGGCTGGCCGGCCTCCAGGTCCCCACCCTCGTCGTCTGCGGGGACGACGATCAGGCCTATGCGCCGTACCAGGAAGCGCTCGTAGCCGCGATCGCGGGAGCCGAGCTCGTCTGGATCGAGGGCGGTGGGCACACCCCGCAGCTCGCCCGCGGTGAGGAGTTCGGCGCCGAGGTGTTCGCGTTCCTGCGCCGGGCCCTTCCGACCGCGCCGAGCCGCTGAGGGTGTCCCCCGCCGGCGGTAGACTCCGGCCGCGGGAAGGGGACATCGTGACCGTTCGCAGCCGGACCGAATCGATCGAGGACGCCGTGCTCGCGCCGTGGGCGACGCGCTCGGCCGATACCCGCGGACGGAACCGTCCCCTGCCGCCGGACGACCTGCGCACCGAGTTCCAACGAGACCGCGACCGGGTCCTGCACACGAAATCCTTCCGGCGCCTGAAGCACAAGACGCAGGTCTTCCTGGCTCCCGAGGGCGACCACGTCCGGACCCGCCTCACCCACACGCTGGAGGTCGCGCAGGTCGCCCGGACCATCTGCCGGGCCCTGCGCCTCAACGAGGACCTGGTCGAGGCGATCGCGCTGGCCCACGACCTCGGACATACGCCGTTCGGGCATATCGGCGAGGAGATCCTCACCCGCTGCATGGGCCGTCGGTTCGAGCACAACCGCCAGTCACTGCGTGTGGTCGAGGTCCTCGAGCGGGACGGAGAGGGGCTCAACCTCACCTCGGAGGTGCGCGACGGCATCCTCAACCACACGTGGAGGATGCCCGAGCCCGCCACCGCGGAGGCGATGGTCGCGCGATGGGCCGACCGGATCGCCTACGTGAACCACGATGTGGACGACGCGATCCGGGCCGGCGTCCTCAAGCCGGACGACCTCCCGCCCGAGGTGGTCGACGTCCTGGGGCATACCCACGGGGAGCGCCTCGACCGCACGATCCGGGCGCTCGTGGCGTCCAGCTCCGAGGCCGGGGCGATCCGGATGCCCGCCGAGACGGCCGAGGCGATGTCCGCCCTGCGCGCGTTCCTCTTCGAGCGGGTGTACCTCGGTCCGGTCGCCCGGGGCGAGGAGGGGAAGGCGTCGGCCATCCTCGAGTCGCTCTTCGCTTGGTACACGGACCACCCCGACGAGCTCCCGGCCGCGCGCCGGCCGGGGGACGACCTCGTCCAGCGCGTGGCCGACCACGTGTCCGGCATGACCGACCGGTACGCGATCCGCACGTTCGAGCGTCTCTTCGTACCCTGGTCGCAGCTGTGAGCCCCCGCTTCGCCCGCGACGACATCGACGAGGTCCGCGAACGAGCGGACATACTCGAGGTGGTCGGGGACCACGTCCGGCTGAAGCGCCAGGGGAGCCAGTTCGTCGGGCTCTGCCCCTTCCACAACGAGAAGACGGGCTCGTTCTCGGTCAGCCCCGAGAAGGGCGTCTACCACTGCCACGGCTGCCACGCCGGGGGCAACGTCTTCAACTTCATCCAGGAGGTGGAGGGTCTCTCGTTCGCCGAGGCGGTCGAGCAGCTCGCCCAGCGGTACGGGGTGACCCTGCGCGAGGTGGCGGGGGAGCGCAAGACCGAGTCGCCGCGCACCCGCCTGCTCGCGCTGCACGAGGCGGCCGTCGAGCATTACCAGCGCCTGCTCGCCCACAAGGAGGGCGGGTCGGTGCGCACCTACCTCGACTCCCGGGGGATAGATGCCGCCCTCCGCGACCGCTACCGGGTCGGGTTCGGCGGCTGGACGCCCAACGGCCTCGTCAGCGCGTTGGTGCGGGCGGGGTACACGACCGACGAGCTCGTGGCGGCGGGCCTGGCCCGTCAGGACGGACGCGCCGTGCGCGACGTCTTCGCCGGACGGGTCCTGTTCCCGATCTTCGACCCTTCCGACCGCGCGATCGGTTTCGGCGGACGTGTCCTGCCCCCCGAGTTCCGCTCCCGGGTCGCTCCCGACCAGCCGAAGTACCTGAACACGCGGGAGACCTCGCTCTTCCGCAAGTCGAGGGTCCTGTACGGGACGAACTGGGCCCGCGGGGACATCGTCCGGACCCGCCGCCTCGTCCTCGTCGAGGGGTACACCGACGTGATCATGCTCCGCGAGCACGGCATCCCGGAGGCCGTGGCCACGTGCGGGACCGCGCTCACGGAACAGCACATGCAGGAGATCTCCCGCCGGTTCGGAGACGTCCGGGTCGTTCTCTGCCTCGACGGTGACGCGGCCGGACAGGCCGCCGCCTCCCGTGAGCGCACCGAGCAGCTGGCGTCCGCGTACTCACCCGGGGAGCGCGTGCGCGGCGGTGGCTGGCTCCCGGTCGGACGGGGCTGGCTCCCCGAGGTGTACGTGGCCGTCCTGCCGCCGGGTAGGGACCCGGCCGACTTCGCCGTCCAGGAGGGAGCCGAGGCGGTGTCCAAGATGCTCGACGCAGCCGTCCCCCTCGTCCGATTCCTGCTGGAGAGGGCGATAGACGGAGAGCGCTTCGACACCCCGGAGGGACGGATCAGGGCGGTCCGCAAGGGGGCGGCCGTGCTCTCCCAGGTCGGGGACACCCTGCTCCGGCACGAGTACGCCATCTGGCTCGCCGGTCGGTGCGGCGTCGAGGCGTACGAGGTCTCCAAGGCCGTGGAGGAGCGGGCGGGGAAGTCCGGGGACGAACGACGCCGTCAGCCCGATGCCGCGGCGACACCGGCCACCCTCACCGGCCATCAGCGCGTGGAGCGTGAAGCGCTCCGCGGTCTGTGCTCGGAGCCCGACCTGCTGGGCGACCCGACCTGCGCCCCTTCGGAGGACGACTTCACGCTCGCCGTCCACCGCTCGCTCTTCCGGCTCCTGTCGGCGGAACGCGCCGAACGCGGCACGATCGACCCTGGACGCATCGCCACCGGCCTCCAGGACGGCGACCTCCGCCGTGCGGTGAGCGAGCTGACGATGGGGACGCCCCCCGACCGCACGGCCGCACGCGAGACGTTGATAAGACTGAAGACGTTCGGACTCGGTCGTAGGATCGAGGAGAAGAAGACGAGGCTGCGCGCGCTCGATCCGGACCGCGAGGCACAGGCGTACGATGCATTGTTCGAGGAGCTGCTGCGCCTGGAGCGAGAGAAGCGATCGCTGGGGAGCGGGGGAGTGAGCTGATGGGTCCGAGGTCGAAGCGGGAGGTCGCGAAGCCGGCCGGACGCTCGCGCGACGGCAAGTCCGCGCGCTCCCGTCGGTCAGACGATCCACTCCTCCCGCCGGAGGGAGAGGCTCCCGCCGCCGCGCTGCTGATCGCCACCCCGGACCCCACCGACGAAGAGGCCGTCCGGCGCGCCGCCGAGCTGGAAGCCCTGGAGGGTCCGGACGAGGAGGAGCTCGAGCAGACCGAGGAGGACGCCCCGGCTCCCGAGGAACTGATGCAGGCCGAACGCGTCAAGCCGGCCCTGCTGAAGACCGAGGACGCGGAGACGGCAGACTCGATCCGCCTCTACCTGCGGGAGATCGGGAGGGTCGGCCTCCTCACGGCGGACGACGAGAAGGAGCTGGCCCAGGCGTACGAGGCGGGGCTCGCGGCCGAGGAGAAGCTCGCCGCCGGGACGGAGCTGTCCGAGACGGCCCGCGGCAAGCTCGAGGACGACGTCCGGCGCGGGAAGGCAGCCAAGGACCGTCTGATCAGCGCCAACCTCAGGCTCGTGGTCTCGATCGGGAAGAGGTACGCGGGCCGGGGGGAGATGAGCCTCCTCGACCTGATCCAGGAGGGGAACCTCGGGCTGATCCGCGCCGTGGAGAAGTTCGACTGGCGGCGCGGTTTCAAGTTCTCCACCTACGCCACCTGGTGGATCCGCCAGGCGATAACGCGGGCCCTCGCCGACCAGTCACGGACCATCCGGATCCCCGTGCACATGGTCGAGACGATGCAGCGCGTGGCGAAGACCCAGCGGGAGCTGGCCCAGCGCATGGGGCGGGAGCCCAAGCTCGAGGAGCTCGCGTCGGAGCTGAAGGAGACGCCCATGCGGGTCTCGGAGATCCTGCGTATGGGTCTCGATCCCGTCTCCCTCGAGACGCCCATAGGCGAGGAGGACGACTCGCGCCTCGGCGACTTCATCGAGGACGAGGGAGCCGACCAGCCGATGCAGGCCGCCGTCCGGACCCTCGTCTCCGACTACCTGTACAGCGTCCTCGACGAGCTCCAGCCCCGGGAGCGCGACGTGATCGAGATGCGGTACGGACTCCGCGACGGCCAGCCCAAGACGCTCGAGGAGGTCGGGAAGCTCTTCGGTGTCACGCGGGAGCGGATCCGCCAGATCGAGACGAAGACGCTCGCGAAGCTCCGCCACCCGAACAACCAGAAGCTGCGGGACCTCATCGACTGAGGACAGTTGGTACCATCGCGTCACCCGTTCCGGGGTGGCGCAATCGGTAGCGCGGCGGACTGTTAATCCGTAGGTTGCGGGTTCGAGTCCCGCCCCCGGAGCCCCCGAAGGGACCCCACGTGGGTCCCTTCGCCCATCTCACCCCCCGGTACGATGAGCCATGCGGACCGAGCCGAGCGCCCCTGACACGGCCGCGCCGGCCACCCCCGTGTCCCCGCGGCCCGGCCGCGCAGGGC
>DATLFR010000027.1 GCA_035540895.1 Actinomycetota bacterium
CGAGCTCACCTTCGCCACGACGATCCTCTCGCTGAGGTACTCGGACGGCGTGGTGATCGCCGGCGACCGGCGCGCCACCGCCGGCTACACGATCGAGCACCGCGACATCGAGAAGGTGTTCCCGACCGACTCCCACTCGGCCGCCGCGATCTCGGGGGTGGCCGGGCCTTCCATGGAGATGGTCCGGCTCTTCCAGACCGAGCTCGAGTACTACGAGAAGGTCGAAGGGGAGCCGCTCTCGCTCACCGGCCGGGCCAACCATCTCGGCCGCCTCATAAGGGCCAACCTCCCGGCCGCGATGCAGGGTTTCGTCGTCCTGCCGCTCTACGCCGGGTTCGACCTGCGCACCGGTCAGGGCCGCATCTTCCGCTACGACGTCACGGGGGGCCTGTACGAGGAGACCGACTTCCACGCGACCGGATCGGGGGGCAAGGACGCCCGTAACACCCTGAAGCGCCTGTTCCGGTCGGCCGAGGAGATCGACCGCGACGGGGCGGTCCGGATAGCGCTAGAGGCCCTGGCTGACGCGGCCGAGGAGGACGTCGGCACGGCGGGTCCAGACCCCGTCCACTCCATCTACCCGACCGTCTTCGTGATCGACGCCGACGGGGTGCGGGAGGTCCCGCAGTCGGAGGTGGAGACGATCGCGCAGGCCGTCCTCGACGAGCGTCGGGAGGCGTTCCGGCGCCGGGCGGGGACGACCCGGCCCGTCCAGGGCGAGCACGAGGGAGGGAACACCTGATGCCGGTCCCGTTCATGTACGCCTCCCCCGAGCAGGTGATGAAGGACAAGGCCGACTACGCGCGCAAGGGCATCGCGCGCGGCAAGGCCATCGTCGCCCTCGAGTACGCGGACGGGATCCTGTTCCTGGCCGAGAACCCGTCCGCGACCCTGCACAAGGTCTCCGAGATCTACGACCGGCTCGCGTTCGCGGGTGTTGGGAAGTACAACGAGTACGAGAACCTGCGCATCGCCGGGATCCGGCAGGCCGACCTGAAGGGCTACGCGTACTCGCGGGACGACGTCACGGCCCGGGCGCTCGCGAACATGTACAGCCAGGTACTCGGACAGATCTTCACGGAGGCGGTGAAGCCCTTCGAGGTCGAGATCCTCCTGGCGCAGGTGGGGGCCGACGGACAGCCGAACGAGCTGTACCACGTGATGTACGACGGGACGATGACCGACGAGGAGGGGTTCGTCGCCCTGGGAGGACAGAGCGACGACCTGGCCCGCTGGCTGAAGGACAACTACCGTCCGGACAGCGACCTCGAGTCGGCGATACGCACCGGCATCGGCGCTCTCACCTCCGGCGGGTCCCGCGAGCTCCCGGCCGCCCAGATCGAGGCGGCCGTCCTCGACCGGACCCTCGGCCGCCGCAAGTTCAAGCGCCTCTCGGACGAGACGATCGCCGCCGCGCAGGGAGCCTAGTCTCCCGATGCGTGTTCGCGGTGAGGCCGTGCCCTCGCCCGTAGACTGGCCGCGTGGATAAGCGCATATTCGGGCTGGAGTCTGAGTACGGAGTCACCTGCACGTTCCGGGGGCAGCGCAGGCTCTCGCCCGACGAGGTAGCCCGGTACCTGTTCCGGCGGGTGGTGCAGTGGGGGCGGTCCTCCAACGTCTTCCTCGAGAACGGCGCCCGCCTCTACCTCGACGTCGGCTCCCACCCCGAGTACGCGACGCCTGAGTGCGACTCCGTCCCCGACCTGATCGCCCACGACAAGGCGGGGGAGCGGATCCTCGAGAACCTGCTCGTCTCGGCCCAGAAGCGACTCGCCGACGAGGGGATCGCGGGTGACGTGTACCTGTTCAAGAACAACACCGACTCGGCGGGCAACTCCTACGGTTGCCACGAGAACTACCTCGTCTCCCGGTACGGGGAGTTCCAACGGTTCGCCGACGTGTTGATCCCCTACCTCGTCACCCGGCAGTGCTTCGCGGGAGCGGGGAAGGTCCTGCACACCTCGCGTGGCGCCCTCTACTGCCTCTCGCAGCGCGCGGAGCACATCTGGGAGGGGGTCTCGTCGGCCACCACCCGGTCCCGGCCGATCATCAACACCCGCGACGAGCCGCACGCGGACGCCGAGAAGTACAGGCGGCTGCACGTCATCGTCGGCGACTCGAACATGAGTGAGGTGGCGTCCTTCCTCAAGGTGGGCACCACAGCCATCCTGCTGCGGATGGTGGAGGACAACGTTGTGTTCAGGGACATGTCCTTCGAGAACCCGATCCGCGCCATCCGCGAGATCTCCCACGACGCGACCTGCCGACGCAAGGTGCGGCTGGCGAACGGCCGGGAGCTGACTGCGGTCCAGGTGCAGTGGGAGTACCTGGAGCGCGCCCAGCGGTACGCCGAGCGGCGCGACCTGACCGACCCCCTGAAGACGGCGTTGAAGCTGTGGGAGGAGGTCCTGACCGGCCTGGAGACCGACCCCATGTCGCTCGACCGCGAGCTCGACTGGGTCATGAAGTACAAGCTGATCTCCGCCTACCGGGAGCGACACGGGCTCCCGCTCGGACACCCCCGGGTCGCGTTGCTCGACCTCGCGTACCACGACGTCCACCGGGAGCGGGGCCTCTACTACCTGCTCGAGCGGTCCGGACGCGCCGAGCGGATGGTGACCGAGGAGCAGGTCCAGATCGCGATGTCCGACCCGCCCGAGACCACGCGGGCCCGGCTCCGCGCGGCGTTCATCAAGGCGGCGAAGGCGCGTCGTCGAGACTTCACGGTCGACTGGGTGCACCTCAAGCTCAACGACCAGGCGCAACGGACGGTCCTGTGCAAGGACCCCTTCAAGGCGACGGACGACCGGGTGGACCGTCTGATCGCCTCGATGTAGCGTTGCCGACCTTCCGGACCGGCGTCGTCTCCCGCGTGGCCGCCACCCATGAGGACGGCGTCCAGGAGCTCGAGGTGACCGTAGGGG
>DATLFR010000028.1 GCA_035540895.1 Actinomycetota bacterium
GGGTGCGGCTGCCGGAGCGGCGGGAGCCGCCGGCGCGGCCGGCGGAGGCGCCGCACAGGGGGCCGGACGTGCGGGTGGGCTCTTCTCCAGCGATACGGAGGGGGTCACCGACAAGCAGATCACCATCTGCTCGCACATCCCGATGACCGGCGCGGCGCCCATCCCTCGGCACCCCGACCGGTTCGGCCGCTTCTACTTCGAGATGGTGAACCGGGAGCAGGGGGGGATCCACGGCAGGCAGGTCAAGTTCATCACCCTCGACGACCAGTACTACCCGGCCGGGGCCCTCACCGCGGTCGAACGGTGCAAGAAGGAAGGCTCCTTCCTCTACGTGGGGGCGGCCGGGACCGACCAGATCGTGGCCGTGGCCAAGTCGTTCGCGGCCGCTAACAAGGTTCCCTACCTGGCCGGGCCCGCCTCGTCGAAGGACCTGCTCGGCATACCGCAGGTGAAGATGGTCGGACCCGACTACGAGTCCCAGCACGTCCTGCTCGCGGACTACCTCGTCAAGAACGCCCGGCAGCTCACCGGCAAGGACAAGCCGGTCTTCGGGATGCTCCGGGTGAACTCCCCGTTCTTCAAGAACGGACGCGACGTCTTCGCGGAGGAGCTGAAGAAGCGAGGGTTCGAGCTCGCCGTGGACAAGGTCGTCCAGAAGGACGAGAACCAGTTCACCGACATCATGTTCGAGATGCAGCGGGCGGGCGTGGACATCATCAACAACTTCACGACCCCGAACATCTGGATCAAGCTGCTTCGCCAGAACAACAACCCGAGCTACCAGCCGCTCTTCACGGCGGTCTCCCCGGCCGCCGGATACAACATCATCGCCGCGGCGCTCGCGGATGCCCGGGCCAAGGCGGTCCTCTTCCACCACCTCAACCCGCCCTACGACCACACGGACCCGAGCCTCGCCTGGGCCGAAGACATCCGGGAGTTCCGGAGGATCTTCGACCGGTACTCGCCTGAGAAGTGCGCGAACAACGACCCCCTATGCCCGGATGACTTCGACTACTCGGCGTACCTCGCGGCGAAGGGGCTGCAACGGATGCTGACCGCGGCCGGCAAGGACCTCACTCGCTCGAAGCTGTGGTCCATGCTCGACACGTACAAGGAGTCCCCGGCCGAGGTCGGCCCTGCCTGCCCGCTCGACTTCACCCGGGCGGCCGGACGGGGCGCCCACTACGTGAACGTCTACCGGCTCGACGGCGCCAAGTGGAAGGCCGTCTCCCTCTGCATCGATAAGGCCTGATGTACTCGATCCTCATCTCCGGGATCACCGACGGGGCCACGTACGGCCTCATGGCCCTGGGGATAGTGCTCGTCTACAAGGCGACGAAGGTGATCAACTTCGCGCAGGGCGAGATCGGGACCTTCGCCATCTACCTCGCCTGGGTGGCGACATCGGAGCTCGGCGCCCACACGGGACACCTCGGTCCGATCCCGGTGATCGGGTTGGGGCTGCCTGTCCTGTTCGGAGCGGCGCTCGCGGTCGTGCTCGCCGGGGGGATGGGGGTCGCCATGGAGCGGATAGTCATCCGGCCGATGAGCGATGCGGCTCCGCTCACGATCACGGTGGCCACGCTCGGGGTCTCGACCGTGCTCGGGGGCATCGAGTTCATCATCTGGGACGAACGCCCCCAGAACCTGCCTGCCCTGATCTCCGGGAGCGCACAGCTGGGGGACATCTTCGTGGCCTGGGGGCGCCTGCTCGCCCTCGCCGTCACCATCGCCCTCGGGGTCGCCTTCTACCTCTTCTTCAAGCGGTCCACGTTCGGGCTCGGGGTGCTCGCCGCGTCCCAGAACCCGTCGTCCCTGCGCCTCATGGGGATCAGGCTCTCGGTCGTCTCGATGTTCACGTGGGCGATGGCCGGCGTCCTGGCCGCGTTCGCGGGGATCATCCTCGCGCCGACGATCGGCGCCTTCCACCCGTTCTTCATGACGCTGCTGCTGATCCCCAGCTTCGCGGCCGCCCTCGTGGGAGGGCTCAACAGCCTCCCAGGGGCGTTCCTCGGCGGGATCGTCGTGGGCGTGGTGACGGCGGTCAGCCGCTACCTCTGGGGCGACGCGCTGCCGGGCGTGGAGTTCGTCGCCCAGTTCGCTTTGATCGTCGGGGTTCTCGCCCTGCGGCCGCGCGGCCTCCTGGGAGCCGAGGCGTGAGCGGCGGCCCGCTCGTGCCGCGCTCGCGGATCGTGTGGGGCCTCCTCGGCGTGGCCGTACTCCTGTCGCTTCCCGACATCCCGCTGGTCCGGAACAACTCGTTCCTGTTCGGATGGGCTCTCGTCTGGGGACTGGTCGGCCTGTCGGTCAACGTTCTCACGGGCTACGCAGGACAGATGTCCCTCGCGCAGGCGGCGCTCATGGGGACGGGGGCGTTCACGCTCGGCATCCTCAACACGACGCACGGGGTGCCTTGGTGGGTCGCGTACCCGGTGGCCGGCGTGACGACGTCGGCCGTGACCGTGCTGATCGGGGTCCCTGCCCTGCGGATCCGCGGACTACACCTGGCCATCGTGACCCTCGGGTTCCAGTTCCTGATGAACCGCGTGGTCTTCCGTCAGGACTTCCTGACCTCGGGGTCGGCCGGGATCGACATCGAACGGCCCGAGTGGTTCGGGGGTCAGGTGCTCGAGGATCATGCCTCGTTCATGTACGTGATCGTCGTCACCCTGCTCCTCGTCTGGCTGGTCGACCGGAACCTTGCCGCGACGCGCGGGGGCCGTGCGTTCTACGCCATCCGCGAGGACGAGCAGGTCGCCGCCTCCTTCGGGATCTCTGTCTCCCGGTACAAGCTGCTCGCCTTCGCCGTGTCCGGGTTCTACGCGGGGCTGGCGGGAGCCCTGTTCTCGACGTTGCAGCGGTCCGCGGGAGCCGAGCTGTACGACTACACGCAGTCGCTCGAGCTGCTCGTCTACGGGGTGATCGGTGGTCTCGGCTCCCGGGCCGGGGTGTTCGTCGCGTCGATGCTCCCGATCTTCTTCCGGCAGGTCTTCCAGGGGCTGCGGATGTGGTCGACCGTCCTGGGCGGGGTGCTGCTGATCCTGACGCTCACCCGGTACCGGGGCGGGCTCGCCGAGCAGGGTCGTGAGCTGGCCCATATCGGCTCGCACCTGTGGACCCACCGCCGGCATGTGGCGCACAAGCTCCTGAAGCTCCTCACCTTCCCGGTCGCCCTGTGGCGCCACCGGGCCGTCGTCGTCCACCTCGTCCGAAACATCCACCACCTCCCCGCCCTGGCGAAGGCGCGCCGGGCGGCCAAGCACGCGCCCTCCACCCCCCATCAGGGTCCCGAGGACACGCTCGAGACCGAGGCGTTCGTGCCGGAGATCTCCCGGTCGTCCACGAACGGGCGACACGTCACGAGCGCTGTCCTGACCCGGCCGGCCAAGGGAGCCCTCGTGAAGGTGGAGGGCCTGTCCATGAGGTTCGGCGGGGTCCAGGCCCTCGACAACGTCGCCCTCGAGGTCCGCGAGGGCGAGATAGTCGGGCTGATGGGCCCCAACGGGGCCGGGAAGACGACGCTCTTCAACTGCATCTCCGGGTTCTACCGTCCCAACAGCGGGACGATCACGTTCGGCGGGCGCGACGTGACCCGGACCCCCCCGCACCGCCGGGCCGAGATGGGGTTCGGACGCACCTTCCAGAACATCGGTCTGGTGAAGTCGGAGACCGTCCTCGCGAACCTCATGATCGCCCAGCACACGGAGGCCGGGTACGGCCCCCTGGAGGGGATGCTGAGGACGGCCGCGGTCCGGGAGGCCGAGGAGCGGCTGCGTGAGCGGGCGGTCGATGCCCTGGAGCGACTCGGTCTCTCCGAGATGGGGGACCGCGTCGTCCACGACCTGCCGCACGGGCTCCTGAAGGTCGTCGAGCTCGGAGCGGCGCTCGTGACGGGACCCCGGGTCCTGCTCCTCGACGAGCCCTCCTCGGGGATGGCCCCACCGGAGGCCGAGCAGCTAGGGCGCACCCTGCGGGAGATCCAGGAGGTGTTCGACGTGACCATCCTCATGATCGAGCACCACGTCCCGCTCGTCCTGTCCGTGGCCGACTACGTGTACGTCCTCAACTTCGGGCAGATCCTCGCGGCCGGCGAGGCCCACGAGGTGGCCGACGACCCCGAGGTGATCGCTGCCTACCTGGGGGGCGACGTCACCGATATCGACGAGCCCGCGCTCGCAGAAGCCTAGACGGCAGGGATCGGGCCGGCCGGAGCGAATGGTTTCCCCCACTGGGGTGGTTCGGGTGAGGGAGGGACGATGAAGCTCAGACGCACAGCACTTGTCCTCGCGGTGGCGGGGCTGGTGGCCGTACCGGCCGGACCGACGAACGCAGCCGAGGATTGCCTCGCGCCGCCGGTGAGCCTCTGTGTGATCCAGAACCAGAGGCAGATGTACATGTTCTTCTCACCGAGCGGAAGCGGAAACGGAGAGCTCACCGTGGATGCCACGGGCGCCGCGACGATCTCCTTCTTCACGCAGAATCCATCTGCGATCGTGAAGGGGTCTGCCCCGGTGGAGTCTCTCGAGACAACGTTCACCTGGGGGGCCGACCATGCGGCTCGTCCGGCCGAGACGACGGCGACCGTGCGTGGGACGATCCCCCTCGAGACGAATGCCCTGGGGCTGGACTCGATCTACGTTGACCTCACCCTGACCGGGACGCCTGGTGACTCCAGTCACCGCGGCACGGGATGCAGTGTCTCGGATGCCGCTAGCGTCGGGAACGGCCGCAGTCGTCAGGCCGCGGCGACCGGCGTGATCGGCGACGTAACCGTGAACCAGTCTGCAGCGCAGGTTCGTTCCTACGACGTCTGTGCGGCTGCGAGGAGGTAGGAGTAGATGAACCGAAAGATCATCATCTCAATCTTGGTCGGGCTCAGCTTGATCTCCACTTCCTTGGCGCCTGGCGCAAGGGCTCAGGTCGAGACGACGGTGACGGTGACTGTGCTCGAGGGAGTAGGCAAGGTTTGCAACAACGTTCCGGGAGGTGAGTGCGCTTACTACATGGACGACCCGCTGTGGAACCGCGTGACGAATAACCCCCCAGGGCAGGGACTCTACTGGCCGGGCGTCGGGCCGGCAGCCCGGTATTCACCGGTCGAGTTCACGGCTGGCCCTCAGAGTCTTCCCCCGGGTTCCCTGTGCGTTAGCACTGTGACAGGCCCGGGATGCAGCATCCGTTCGTTCGCGACGCCCGAGGAGGCGAGGGCGATGACGCATGGAGTGTTCCGCGGTCGTTCTGGTGTGGGCGCGTACTGTGGTTCCTCGTACGGCCGGCTCACCAGTACCTTCACGGCCGCTCCCCACCCGGTCACCGGCCAGACATACCCTCAGGTCACCTTCGACTACACGTGGGAGCAGTCCGCCGCCACGATCCTTCCGATCGTCGGGCGCGGGAACGACGGATCCACGCTGATCGGATTCACCAGCTCTCGCGGGGTGTCCGGTTCGGGTGACTGCGGCATCAGTGCTCCCACGACGGCTTTCCAGGTGGAGGGGTTCACGGTTTCCTTCCGCGCCCCGTAGGTAACACGAGCAAGGCTCGGGGGCGCCGATGGAGACATCGGCGCCCCCGCATGTCCGTCGAGGAATCCGGCAGAACGGGCGAAGGAGCGCGCAGGGCGATGCCAAGAGTCAGGGCGATAGCGACCGCACTCGTGGTGGCGTTGGTCGCCATGGCCGCGCCACTGGCCTCACTCGCGGCTGATGGTGTCATATCGCCCGCGGAGCGGATGCCGCTCATGGCGCCAACCGATGCCGACGCGAGCGTCTCCGCAAACGGATCCCTGCTCCTGGACAGACAGCGACGCATCGGGTATCAGGTCTTCGCTCTACGCGCCGGCACTACTGCCGTCCAGTCGTTCGACCTCGACACGCTCAGTCCAGTTCAATCCCGGACGTTCCCCTTCTCCATCGCGACGCCTCGAACGGCAGGTGCATCGGGAGAGTTCATCCAAGCGATCGATGAAGTGACGGGGCGCCTCTACTTCGGCTTTCTCGCGCTCGGGGTCTTCGGCGGCGTCGTGGCGATCGATGGGCCGACACTCACCCAGCTCAACAGGTTCAGGAGGGAAGATGCTCCTCCCACTCCGGCGTCCTCTGGTCTCTGCACCTCTGTCAACTCGTGCGTGCCGTCCCCCGCGGGAGTGGTGCCTGCGGTGGCCGGCCTAGAGGTGACCCCCTCCCGTCTCACAGGTACCAGCTCAAAGCTGCTCCTCCTGATGGAGGAGCCGAAACCGCCGGGCACGGAGAACAACGTCAACGCGGTCTGGGTAGCGCAGTGGGACTCGGAGACGGGGAAGCAGGACTGGATCTACCGCGTCGGCGCCTGCGGCAGCTACCAACTGCCCTCTCACCCTGTCTCGCGGTATCAGCTGGGTTTGTTCCAGAGCCGCCGTGGTGCCGCCATCTACACAGCGTGTCGGGGGTCGGGTGGGACGGGGCAGGTCG
>DATLFR010000029.1 GCA_035540895.1 Actinomycetota bacterium
ACCCTGCCCACGCCCGAACCTTTCACCTCGGACATGACGACTCCCGACCCGCTCCTGGACGTCGTCCCCCCGGAGGCCACGCCGAGGATCGTCTCCCGGCCCGTCCCCCGCGCGACCGACGAGGTGGAAGAGGTCGCGCTCGCCCAGCAGCGGACCGGCGACTCGAGCCCGGCCTGGTGGGCCTCACTGCTCGTCGGGCTCATCATCGGGTTCCTGGCCGGGCGCATGTCCTGGGGCCTGAAGCGCAAGAAGAAGCAGCAGATCTTCGGGTAGCATCACTTCCGCTCTCCCCCGAGCGTCATCGAAGGGAGAGCACCCTTGGGTTGGGAGGCTTGGTTCACGCTGGCCGTCGTCCTGGCCGTGGTCGGGCTGCTGGCCAGCGAGCGGGTGTCCGGCCCGTTCGTGCTCCTGGGGGCGGTCACCGTCCTGCTCGTCACCGGCGTCATCACCCCTGAGTCCGCCTTCGCCGGCTTCTCCAACCCGGCCCCCATCACCGTGGCCGCGCTCTACGTGCTGGCCCGGGCGGCCGAGGTGTCAGGGCTGCTCGAGCCGGTCACGGGAGCGATGCTCGGCAACGGCTCCACCCGGGGCCGGCTGCTGCGGGTGGTGGGGCCGACCGCGGCCGCGTCGGGCTTCCTGAACAACACGCCGATCGTCGCCCTGCTCGCCCGCCAGGTGACGTCGTGGGCCGCCCGGGTCGGACGGTCCCCCGCCCCCTACCTGATGCCGATCAGCTTCGCCGCCATCGCCGGGGGGCTGATCACCGTGATCGGGACGTCCACCAACGTGGTGGTCGCGGGCCTCATGGGCGAGGCGGGGGTGGCGCCCCTGCGCTTCTTCGAGATCGGCTGGGTCGGGCTCCCCATCACGCTCGCCACCGTCGCGTTCCTCGCCCTCTTCTCCCACGCCCTGCTCCCGGACAGACGCGCCCCCACCGATCGCATGGACGGCGCCCGCGAGTTCGCGGTCGAGATGGAGGTCACCGCCGCCCTCGACGGCCGCACCGTGGCCGACGTCGGACTGCGCAACCTCGAGGGGGTCTACCTGGTCGAGATCGAGCGGTCCGGACACGTCATCGCCCCCGTCGCTCCCGACGAGGTGCTCGCGGCGTCGGACCGGCTCACCTTCGTGGGCAACGTGGACCGAGTCCTGGACCTGCAGCGCATCCCCGGTCTCGTCTCGGCGTCCGAGCGCCACTTCGAGGTCGGCGGGAGCCGGTTCTTCGAGGCGGTCGTCGCCCCCGGGTCGACGCTGGTCGGGTCCACGCTGAAGGACGTCGGGTTCCGCGGGCGCTACGGGGGCGCGGTCGTGGCCATCCACCGGTCCGGCGGACGGGTGCCCGGCAAGCTGGGCGAGGTCGCGCTTCGGGGCGGGGACGTCCTCGTCGTGCTGGCGGGCACGGACTTCGCCGGACGCTGGCGCGACCGCGGCGACTTCCTCGTCGTGTCCTCCCTGGGAGCCGAGGTGCCGCCGCGCCGGGGCAAGCGGACGGTGGTCGGGCTAGTCGCGGTCGCGCTCGTCGGGCTCGTCGCCGTGGGCGTGGTCGGGATCCTGGAGGCGTCGTTGGTCGCAGCGGGGTTGCTCGTGGTCACGGGAGCCCTCACGGCGACCGAGGCGAGGGAGTCGGTCGACCTCAACGTCGTGGTCGTCATCGCGGCCAGCTTCGGGGTGGGAGCCGCCGTCGAAGGGTCCGGACTGGCGGGGTCGGTGGCGTCCGGACTCGTGGGAGCCTTCGGCACGTTCGGGGACGTCGGGGTGCTCGCAGGCGTCCTCGTCGCGACGACGCTGCTCACCGAGCTGATCACGAACAACGCGGCCGCGGTCCTCATGTTCCCGATCGCGATGGCGGTGTCGACGCAGGCCGGGCTCAACCCGCGCGCGTTCGCGGTCGCGGTGGCCGTGGGAGCCTCCGCTTCGTTCCTGACCCCGGTCGGGTACCAGACGAACACGATGGTGTACGGGATGGGTGGGTACCGCTTCGGGGACTTCGCCCGGCTCGGGGGCCCGCTGACGCTCGTGATGCTGGCGGTGACGCTGGCGGTGGTTCCGGCGGTCTGGCCCCTGCGTTAGAGCCCCGCGTCAGGTTTCGTCGCGCAGGGCGTCGCGGGTCCGGGCCAGGCGGTGCATCGTCTCCTCCGCCAGGCGCGCGGCGGCCGGGTCCGACTCCCACAGGGCCGCGCTGTCCAGGAGGCTCCGCAGCGAGTCGACGGCGGCGTCCACCGGTGGGAGCAGGGCAGCCGAGGCGTCCTGCGATCCCTCCGCGCGCCACGTCGGCTGCCGGAGGAACCAGGCGAGCGCGGCGGCTCCCCCGAGGGCGACCGCCGCGATGATCACCCAGGCACCGCCCCGTCCCGAGACGGCGACGCCCACCGCGGCGAGTCCGAGCATCGCCTGGGCGCCCCACAGGCTGGCCGCGGACGCCGTCACCCCCAGGCCCCGCGCCCGCAGTCGGTGGGCGGCGTGGTCGGTCCCCCCGAGGGCGACGGGCCGTCCGTCGCGCAGCCGGGACACGCTGACGAGCGCGGTGTCGAAGATCGGTACGCCGAGAGCGAACACGGCCACGAAGAACGACGCGGGGGGCGTCTGGCCCGGGCGCAGCGCGAGCCCGAGCGCGGCCAGGGCGAACCCGAGGGACAGGGCGCCGAGGTCCCCCATGTAGACCCGGGCCGGGTGGACGTTGTGGACGAGGTACCCCAGGCACCCGCCTGTCAGAGCGGACGCGGAGACCGCGACGACCCACTGTCCGGACAGCACGGCCACCACTGCGATGGTCGCCGCGGACACGGCCGCCACGCCGGACGCGCTCCCGTCCATGTTGTCCAGCATGTTGATCGCGTGGGTGACGCCCACGAACCAGAGCGCGGTGACGGCGAGGTTGACGATGTCGTCCAGCGCGCCGTCGCCGACGAGCACGACCGCGCGCAGGCCCAGGAGCCAGGCGGCGGCGCCGGCGGCCGCCGACCAGGCGAGGCGCGTCCACGGGCCGAGCCCGGTGAGGTCGTCGAGGAACCCGACGACGGCCAGGACCACCACTCCCACCGCCGCGACCGCTCCGGCCGGCCCCACCGCCAACCCGCCTCCCGCGAGCACGCCCGCGCCGAGCCCGGCGAGGATGGCGACCCCACCCATGAGCGGGACGGCCGCCGCGCCCGCGCGCCACAGCCGGGGACGGGCGACGAGCCCGAGCCGGCGAGCCACCGGACGCACGACGAGCCCGGCCACCGCTGCAGCGGCGAACCCGCCGCCGAGTGCGCTGAGCGGGAGCCGCAGGGGGACCTCCTCGGCCGGGAGGGCCGG
>DATLFR010000030.1 GCA_035540895.1 Actinomycetota bacterium
CCCTCCCCCACCCGGCGCAGCGCCTCACCCAGGTCTCTGGCACCGCAGACGAAGGGGACGGCGAACGCGTTCTTGTCGATGTGGTGCTCCTCGTCGGCGGGGGTCAGGACCTCCGATTCGTCGATGAAGTCCACCCCGGCCGCCTGTAGGACCTGAGCCTCGACGAAGTGTCCGATGCGCGCCTTCGCCATCACCGGGATCGTGACGGCGTCCACGATCTCGTCCACCTTGCGCAGGTCGGCCATGCGCGCGACCCCGCCCTCGGCCCGGATGTCCGCGGGGACGCGCTCCAGGGCCATCACGGCCACGGCGCCGGCGTCCTCGGCGATCCTCGCCTGCTCGGCGGTGGTCACGTCCATGATCACCCCGCCCTTCAGCATCTGGGCAAGGCCTCTCTTCACACGCGTCGTTCCCCGTTCCATCGGTCCTCCTCGGCAGCCGTCCGCACCAATCGTACGGCGGCCCGGCTCACATCTCGGCGACCAGCGTGGCCCGCTCGTGGACGTCGGGCCCCCCGACCCGGGTGCGTGGAGCGAACCAGAACCTGTCCGTGACGCGGAGCGCGGCCGGCGCGTGCTCGCCGCCGGCCCGGCGCAGGAGGCTGGCCATCGCCGGCGGGTAGCGGGTGACGAGGGAGCCGACCACGTCGGCCCGGTGCTCGCGATCCGCGGGGGAGACGAGCCGCCCGCACGCCCGGACGACCAGGCAGGCGGGCCAGACGGGCACGGAGAGGAGGGCGAGCCAGCCGCGGGGCGCCCCCAGCGCCTTCGACGCGAGCTCGATCGCCCCCGCGGTCAGCACGAAGAGGGAGGCGAGCGACGAGTCCGCGTCGCGCAGGTGAGCGAGCTCGTGGGCCACGAGGGCCTCCCTCTCGAGCCGCGAGAGCCTGGTCGTCCCGGAGGTGACGGCCACCCACCGGGTGCGGAGGCCGAGGGACAGGGAGTTCGGCAGCTCGCCGGGCACCATGAGCAGCTCGGGCGACGGCGCCTTGGCTGCGGAGCAGACCCCGTCCACCGCGTTGAGGATCTCGGGCGCGGTGACCGGGGTGGCCCTCAGGGCGTACCGGGCCCACCCGTCGCCGTAGCGGGCTCCCGCGGCCAGGTAGGCGGCGCCCGAGACGGCGATCAGGACGGCCAGGAGCGCGCCGACGGCCGGGAGCCCGGCGAGCATCAGCGCCGCCGCCACCGCACCAGCCTCCACGAGCACGGAGATGCCGAAGACGACCAGCAGGACGGCCGTCCTGCGGCGGTTGCGCCCCGCAGCCTCACCTGGCTCGAGGTCCATCACGGTCGGCATCACCAGGTCCTTGCGGCGTGCGACCGGCGGTCCCTCGAGGGTCAGGCGCTGCGGACGGCGCCAGCGCTTGCGCTGGAGCTTCCGGGCCATAGGTCCCCAGACGTTACCCCATCCGCGGGGCGGACCCGCTCACTCCACCGGCAGGACGCCGCGGTAGACGTCCAGGGTCCGGGCGGCCACCCTGGGCCAGTCGAAGGTCCGGGCTCGCTCCGTCCCCGCTGCGGCCAGGTTCCCCTCGTCCGAGTCCAGCACCTCGCCGAGGGCGGATACCCAGGCCCGGACGTCCCCCGGGCTCACGTATCGGACCGCCTCGCCCCCCGCCGCTCGGTACCCGGGGATGTCGCTGGCGAGGACGGCGCAACCCGCCGCCATCCCTTCGAGCACGACGATGCCGAACGACTCGCTCCCCCTCGAGGGCACGAGGAGGGCGGTCGCCGAGCGGAAGAGGGCGAGCTTTCGGTCGGCCGGGACGGGGCCCAGGGTGTGGACCCGATCGGCCAGGCTGGGCGGGACCAGCCCCGCGGGGACCTCCCTGGCGGGCAGGCAGACGAGGTGGATGTCCGGCCGGGAGGCGGCGGCGGCGCAGAAGGCGCGTACGGCCACGTCGAACCCCTTGCGCGGCTCCGGACGTCCGACGAACAGGACCACCCGTCCCAGGGTGGACGCCCACGGATCGGGGCTGGCTGTGGCGAACGCGGTGGCGTCCACGCCGTTGGGCACGATGACGGGGTCGGTGGGGACGTACCGGGTGACCAGGGCGCGCGCGGCCGGGGAGACTGCCGTGGTCGCGTGCATCCGACGTGCCACGCGGCGCAGGAGCGGGCGGGCCACCGCGTAAGGGAGTGACCGGTCCGCGGCCGCGTGGAAGGTCCCGATGACGGCCGTACGACGGGGGGCGCGCATCACGGCGGCGAGCCCGGCCGGCAGGAACGGCTCGTGCACGTGGATCACCTCGGCGGGGTCGAGGGCGAGCTCCAGGCGGACGAGCATGCGGGGGTCGAGCCCGATGGGAGCGACGGACCCGTTCGCGGGAATCTTGACCGAGCCTCCCAGCGAGATGGCGGTCACGCCGGGTGGGTGGCCGGTCATGTGTAGGTCGGGTGCGAAGAGGACGACCTCGCACCCGTGGGAGACGAGCCCGGCGGCGAGTCCGCGGACGTGCTCCTGCACCCCGCCCGGGAGCGCCATGGAGTACGGACAGACGATGGCGACGTTCACCGCCGTCCCCCGCGGTAGCCGGGGTCGGAGGGCCAGTTGGGCTGGAAGAGGTGCCACTGTCCGGGGTCGCGTCGGATCAGCTCCTCGAGACGATGGGCGACGAGCTGGGTGAGCCGGGTCGTGTCGTCGGGGTCGGTCTTCCCCTTCGCGACCTCGATCGGCTCGAGGATCACCCCGTGGTACCGCCCCCTGGGGCGCTGGAACATCCCCCCCACGATCAAGGGGGCTCCCGTGCGTCGGGCGAGGACGGCCGGGCCGGAGGGGAGGAACGTCCGCTCCCCGAAGAACTCGACCTCGACGCCGGTCCCCGAGATGTCGCGATCCGCCACGAGCGCGGCGATCGCGCCGGAAGCGAGCCCCGACAGCAGGGCACGCGCCGAGCGGGACTCCCCGAGCGGGTGCACCTCGATGCCTGCCTGCCGGCGCAGCGTCGAGAAGAGGTCGAAGAGCTCCGGAGGCTCCAGCCTCTCGGCGACCGCAACCGTCCGCCACCCCTGGGAGGCCAGCCACAGCCCGGCGACGTCCCACGATCCCACGTGAGGCGTCACGAATAGGACCCCGCGCCCCGCATCGAGATGCCCTGCGAGGTGATGGACCCCCTCGCAGGTCACTCGTTCGGCGATCCTCTCCAGCCCGGGAGCCGGGATACGCAGCGTCTCCGCCCAGTACCGCGCGTAGGACCTGAACGCGAGGTCCACGGCCCTCTCCACCCGGGCGGGGCCGACGACGCGGGCCATGTTCCGCCGGACGACGGCGCGGCGGCGGCCGTTGAGACGTCCGATCGCCAGGCCGGCCGCCTCGGCCGCGGGGAGCAGGAGGGGGCCGGGGATGCGGGAGGTGAGGGCCTGTCCGCTCCGGTAGAGGAGGTACGCCGGGTGCCGGCGTCCGGAACGATCAGCGGGCACGGGCCTGGCGGCCGACGTGGACGAGCCGCTGGACGACGGTGACCGCGGACGCCACGGCGAGGACGGCCAGGACCGGGGTGAGGATGGAGAGGACCAGACCGACGATCAAGGCGATGATGCGTTCGGCGCGTTCGGCGAAGCCGACCTTGCAGTCGAATCCGAGGGACTCGGCCTTCGCGCGGACGTACGAGACGGCGCCTCCCAGCACCAACGAGGCCAGGGCGAGGGCGACCCCGACCTCGTCGCCTCGCTGGGCGAGCGCGTAGACGATCGCCCCGAGGATCACGCCGTCGGTCAGGCGATCGGTCACCGAGTCGAGGAAGGCGCCCATGCGCGATGCCTTGCCCGTGGCTCGGGCGACGGCTCCGTCGAGGAAGTCGAACAGCCCGCTCGCGGCCAGCACGACGCCCCCGGCGACCATCCGGTCCTGCACCACGAGCCAGGCCGCGACCACCACCACCGCCAGGCCGCCCGCCGTCACGGCGTTGGGCGTCAGACCCGTCCGCGCCACGATGCGCCCGGCGGTGCTCGAGACCCCCTCGAGCAGGTCGCGCGCTTTGGAGTCGAGCAAGGAGGAGGCTCCCTTCGGGACGGGGGCTGCAGACCGCGCCCCTATAATGACCGGACCGAGGACCCCGGTGGCTCCTTACCTCGGGGACCTCAACGGGAGGGCGCGGGACGCCGCGACTGGGGAGGCGATCGAGTGAAGGCATACGAGCCATCGCAGATCCGCAACGTCGCACTGGTGGGCCACGGGGGGGCGGGGAAGACGATGTTGGCCGAGGCTCTGCTGTACGCCTCGGGAGCCACGACCCGATCGGGTCGGGTCGAGGACGGGACAGCCACCACCGACTTCGAGCCCGAGGAGCACCACCACAGGATCTCGGTCTCGATGGGCATCGCGCCCGTCGAGTGGAATGGCCACAAGATCAACCTCATCGACTGTCCGGGGTACGCGGACTTCTTCGGCGACGTCGCCTCGGCGCTGCGGGTCGCGGACGCCTGCCTGTTCGTCGTCTCGGCGGTGGACGGGGTCCAGGTCCAGACGGAGCTGATCTGGGACATGGCGCAGGACCTGGGGCTCCCGTGCCTGTTCGTCATCAACAAGCTGGACCGCGAGCGCGCTTCGTTCACCCGGACGATGGACCAACTGCGCGACGCCTTCGGCTCGAAGCCGTTCGCCCTCGACCTGCCGATCGGAGAGGAGCACTCCTTCACCGGACTCGTCGACCTCCTCGCCAACCAGGCCTTCACGTACGACCGGTCCTCCCCCAAGGGCTCCCCGACCGATATCCCCGGCGAGATGCAGGACCCCGTGAGCGAGGCCCATGTCCAGGCCGTCGAGGCGGCGGCCGAGGGCGACGACACGCTCATGGAGAAGTACTTCGAGGCCGGTGACCTCGACGAGAAGGAGATCGCGGCCGGCCTGTCCGGGGCGGTCGCGGCCGGCGCCACCGCCCCCGTCCTGGTCGCATCGGCGACCCACCTCATCGGCATCGACCGACTGGCCGACGCGATCTGCTCGCTGGTCCCCTCGCCGCTGGAGCGCGAGGCGCTCGTCGGGACGTCGAAGCCGGGAACCGGAGACGACGTGACGCGCGAGCCGCAGCCGGGCCAGCCGATGTCGGCGTTCGTCTTCAAGACCATCTCCGATCCGTTCGTCGGGAAGATCTCGATCTTCCGGGTCTTCTCGGGGGAGATGCGGCCCGACCACGAAGCGCACAACACGACCCAGGGCGCGACGGAGCGCATGCACCAGCTCTTCTACATGGTGGGCAAGGAGC
>DATLFR010000031.1 GCA_035540895.1 Actinomycetota bacterium
GGGTACGACTGCACGACCCGGCCACCGGGCTCGATACGGATCTGCCCGCGGGACGCGGCGGAGGCCGGGACGAATGTGGTCGCGGACGCGAGAAGTGCCGCTGCGCCCGTGGCGACTGCCAACCTCCTCATCCACGGTCCCACGCAACCCCTCCTGTTCGTGGTCGCCATCTCGTTCAACGTCTGTGAGAACGTCCCCCGTCGCCCGGATTCTCCCGGGCCGGACCCTCTCATCTGAATATCGGCAGCGCGAGCACGACCCAAACCACCCGGACGGGTGAGGGGGGCGGCTAGAGCGGGAGCCCGCCGAGGACGAGGAGGCGTTCCTCGCTCATCTCGAGCATGGCCGAGCGGACCCCCTCCCGCCCGTAGCCCGAGTCCTTCACGCCTCCGTAAGGCATCTGGTCGGCCCGGAACGAGGGGACGTCGTCGTGGATCACTCCCCCCACCCGCAGCTCGCGGTGGGCTAGGAAGACCCTGCGGATGTCCGAGGTGAACAGACCGGCCTGCAAGCCGTACTGCGAATCGTTCACGAGGGCCAGCGCTTCCTCGAAGGTCCGGTAGGGCTCGACGGTGACGACGGGTCCGAAGACCTCGAGGCAGGACACCTTCATGTCCGGGCGGGTCTCCACCAGGACGGTGGGCGCGTAGCAGGGGTCGCGCCGCTCCGCCCCGCACAGGGCGGTCGCCCCCACCTCCAGCGCCTCCCGCACCCAAGCGTCCACCCGGTCGAGCGCGGCTCCGTCGATCAGGGGTCCGACGTCGGTCGCGGGGTCTGACGGGTCCCCCACGACCAGCGCCTCCACGCGGGGGACGAGCCTGTCGAGCAGGTCTCGGTACACGGGGGCGGCGACGAACACCCTCTGCACGGAGATGCAGGACTGTCCGGCCTGGTAGAAGCCGCCGTACGAGATGCGGTCGGCCGCCCGGTCGAGGTCGGCGTCCGGCTCGACGATCACGGCCGCGTTCCCGCCGAGCTCGAGCGTGACCCGCTTCCGGGGGACCAGTACCTTCAGCTTCCATCCGACCTCGGTGGATCCCGTGAACGAGAGCTTGGCCACCCGCGGATCGACCACGGCTCCCTGCGCGTCCTCGTTGGAGCACGGGATCACCGAGATGGAGTCCCCGGCGCCCGACTCGATGAGCACCTCACCCAGCATCAGCGCAGACAGGGGCGTAGAGGTGGCCGGCTTCACGACGATCGCGTTGCCGGCGGCCAGGGCGGGCCCGACCTTGTGGCACACGAGGTTGAGCGGGAAGTTGAACGGTGTGATCCCGGCCACGACGCCGAGCGGGAACCGCCTGACCAGGCCGAGGCGTCCGTTCATCCCCTCGTTCGCGTCCAACCTCGTCAGATCGCCCGTGAACCTCTTGGCCTCCTCGGCCGCCCAGGTCAGGGTGGAGATGGCCCGGTCGACCTCGACGACGGCGCTGCGGTGGGGCTTGCCTCCCTCGGCGACGAGCGTCTCGACGAACTCCGCCCGGCGGCGGCGGATCCCGTCCGCGGCTCCCAGCAGGGTGTCCGCCCGCTGAGCGGCCGGCGCCGTGCGGGTCCAGGCGAAGGCCGCGGACGCGCGGGCGACCGCCTCCGAGACCTGCTCGGGCGAGGCCATGGAGACCTCGGCCACCGTCTCCCCCGACCAGGGGCTGTTCACGACGGCGGGCGCGGCCTCACCGCGCACCCACTCGCCCCCGATCAGCACGTCGCGCATCGCTACGACGGTAGCTCGCCGATCCGGGCCTGCGCGGCGCCCATCCCCTCCCACGGGTCCGAGCGGCGTCCGAGGCGCCGGAACAGGTTGGAGATCGTCCACCGCCTCGGGTCGAGCTTCGAGCTGGCCACCTCGTCCCAGTCGATCGGCGTCGAGACCGGAGCCCCCGGCAGAGCGCGGGCCGAGTAGGGGGCGACGACCGTCTGCGCGAAGCGGTTGCGGCCCACGTCGAGGTAGAGCCGTCCGTGCCGCTCCGCCTTGCGGAACTCCGTGGTCAAGCGGTCGGGAGCCCGCCGGGCGAGCTCCTCGGCGATCGTCTCCGCCGCCGCCTGCACCTCGTCGGCCGGGTGCTCGCGCCGCAGCGGAACGACGATGTGCAGCCCCTTCGAACCGGAGGTCTTGCAGAAGGCCGGGAGCCCGAGCTCGTCCAGGAGGGTGCGCAGGTCGAGGGCCGTCCGGCGCACCTCGTCGAAGTCGCTCCCGGACGGGTCGAGGTCGAAGACCATCTGGTCGGGGCGGTCGGGCGCGTCGATCCGCGAGGTCCAGACGTGGTGGACGATCGTGTTCTGGTTCGTCAGGTACGCGAGCGCGGCGGGCTCCCCGACGACCGGGTAGCGGGTGGTGCCGCCTCCCTGCTTCGCGACCTCGAACCTCCCGATCCAGGGCGGGAAGTACTCGTTGGCGCTCTTCTGCATGAACCCTGCCTGCCCGATCCCCTCCGGGAACCGATGCATCGTGAGCGGACGCTGCTCGATGTGCGGGAGCATGCGGTCCGCGATCCGCACGTAGTAGTCGAACAGGTCCGACTTCGTGATCCCGTCGTCGGGGAAGAGCACCTTCTCCGGGCTCGTGAGCCGCACCTCACGTCCGCCCACCTCGATCCTGCGCTCCTCGCCCATCGCGACGACTCTGTCACCTGCTCGCGAGCGCCGCCACGCACCTGCGCGAGCGCCTGGTGGCGTGGACGCGGTCGGGGACGGCGTGAGCGGCACCGGGAGACCCGGACCGGAGCGCCCGGTGCCGCTTCGCGGCCTGGACACGCGCAAGTGCCACCAGACCTGCCGGACGACGTCGCCGAGAGCCCGCGCTAGCGGGTGGAGGCCCGACGGACCTCGTCGAGCGCTTCGGGGTTCTCGAGGCTGGACAGGTCCCCCGGGTCCTTCCCCAGCGCGATCGCCCGGACCGCCCGCCGCAGCACCTTCGCGTTCCGCGTCTTCGGGAGCTGGGAGACGAACCGGACCGCGGCCGGCGTGAAGGCCTTCCCGAGGACGGTCCCGACGTGGCGGCGGAGCTCCGCGCCGAGCTCGTCGTCCGGTTCGGCTCCCGCGGCGGGCACGACGTAGCACCAGATCGCCTCCCCCTTCACCTCGTCGGGGACGCCGACCACCGCGGCCTCCGCCACCGCCTCGTGGGAGACGAGCGCCGACTCGACCTCGGCGGGGCCGATCCGCTTCCCGGCCACGTTCATCGTGTCGTCTGACCTTCCCTGCAGGAACCACTGGCCGTCGCCGTCCACGAGGGCCCAGTCGCCGTGGACCCAGACGTCCGGCCACCGCGACCAGTACGAGGCGAGGTAGCGGTCCGGGTCGCCCCAGATCCCCCGGGTCATCCCGGGCCACGGCTTCGTGCAGACGAGCTCCCCGACCTCGCCACGGACGGGGCGCCCGTCCGGACCGTAGACGTCCACCGCCATCCCCAGCGCCGGACCCCCCAGCGACATCGGCTTCAGCGGCATCGCCGGCGTGGGAGAGAGGAAGCACGCCCCGACCTCGGTGCCGCCCGAGAAGTTGATCACCGGGCAGCGACCCCCGCCCACCGTGTGGAAGAACCATCGGTAAGGGTCGTCGTTCCACGGTTCCCCGGTCGACCCGAGGATGCGCAGGCTCCCGAGGTCGTGCGAGGTCACCGGCTCGTCGCCGAACCTGCGCATGGCCCGCACTAGCGTCGGCGAGATCCCGAGCGTGTTTATCCGGTGCCGCTCGACCATGGCCCAGACGCGGTCGGGCCCGGGATGGTCGGGAGCCCCGTCGTAGAGGAAGATGGTCCCGCCTAGCGCGAGCGTCCCCACGACCTGCCACGGCCCCATGATCCATCCCATGTCGGACACCCACCACAGGACCTCGCCCGGCTGGTAGTCGGTCTGGTAGGCCACCTCGCTCGCGATCTTGACGAGGAAACCGCCGTGTACGTGCACGGACCCCTTCGGCTTGCCAGTCGTGCCCGATGTGTACGCGATCATGAACGGGTCCTCGGCCAGCGTCGTCTCGGTGGGAGCCTCGGATCCCCGTCCGGACACGAGGTCGTGCCACCAGATGTCACGACCCTCCGTCCAGGAGACCTGGTTGCCGGTGCGTCGGTGGACGACGACGTGCTGGACGCTGGGGCTGTGGGCGACGGCCTCGTCCGCGGTCGCTTTCATGTCCACCACGCCGCCGCGCCGGTGGAAGCCGTCCGCGCAGATGAGCACCTTGGCCTCGGCGTCGTCGAGACGCACCGAGATGGCCGGCGGCGCGAACCCCGAGAAGATCGGGACGAGGATCGCGCCCACCTTGCAGCAGGCCATGAAGGCGACGACGGCCTCGGGGGTCATCGGCATGAAGATCCCGACCCCGTCGCCCTTCTGGACCCCGAGGGACCGCAACCCCTCCGCGAGCGCAGCCACCTCCTGCGCTAGCTCACCGTAGGTCAGGGTGCGCGTCTGCCCTTCCTCTCCCTCCCAGACGATCGCGGTGGCTCCCGAGTGCCGGTGCCGATCGACGCAGTTGTGCGCGATGTTCACCTCACCGAACGAGAACCAACGCGGCCATTGGATCCCCTGGGAGTCGTCGACCACGTCGCGAAAGGGCGCGGTGAACTCGATGCCGAGGTCCTCCACGACCGCACCCCAGAACCACTCGATGTCCTCGATGGACCGCCGGCGCAGCGCCTCGTAGCCGTCGATCCCGTGGCTGCGAGCGAGCCGCGTGGTGTTCGCGCGCTCGACCGCCTCGGGGCTGGGCGTCCAGATGAACTCGCCGGTCATGTGTGTAGATTGGCTTACCACAGCGGCATGGGAGGGATCATGCGCGTACGCATCACGTACTGCACCAGCTGAGGCTACCTGCGGAGGGCCGTCGGTCTGGCGGCCGAGCTTTTGGACGAGTGCAGTGAGGAGATCGAGGAGCTGACCATCGTCCCCGCCTCGGGCGGCGTTTTCGACGTCGAGGTGGACGGGGACGTGGTGTTCGCGAAGAAGGAAGCCGGCCGCTTCCCGGCCGACGGGGAGATCGTCGGCCTGTTGCCCTGACGCGAGGAGGGACCGTGGGACTGATCGTGCGGATCGGCGCGCTGGCCGCGATCGTGGGCGGGGCCCTCGTCGCCATCGGACATCTGGCCAACCTGGCGGGCGAGGACCGCAGCGGGACGGTGATGGGGCAGACGCTCGTCCTGGCCGCGCACGTCCTGCTCGTGCTGGCGCTGATAGCCATCGCCGTCCGGGCGGCCGGGGACATCCTCATCGTCTTCGGGGCAACGCTGGCCGCGGCCGGGACGAGCCTCGTCACGGCCGTCGTGGTCGTCGACCTCCTGGCCGCGGAGGGCGTGCTCGACCGTCAGAGGTTCGTCGAGTCGACCGCCGGACCCGTCGACGTGATCGCCCCGGTCCTGTTCGTGGCCGGGATCGTGCTGATCGGGATCGGCGCGCTGAAGTCCTCCCTGCCCACGGGAGCCGGGGTCGCCCTGCTCGTGGGGGGTGTCCTCGAGGTGCTGGGGATAGCGGTCCCGGTGGCGTCCGTAGCCGGGGCGGTGGTTCTGGCGGTCGGATTCGTTTGGTTGGGTATGGACATGCTGATGCCGGCGCGTACGGGCCCCGAGGGTACGGCGTGAGCCGGCGCGCGTCCGCTCTGGCCGCGATAGCGCTCGCCCTGGCCGTCGTGGGCTCATCCCCCCTCGCCAGCGCCGACAACCACCCACGGCCCACGACCCACTGGCTCAGCCTCATCAACGAGACGCACGCCGAACCCACCGGGATGTCGGTGGTCATCGTCCCGCCGATCTACGGGAGCAAGGTGGCGATGGCCGACGACCGGGCGTGGCTGACCGGTGGGAGCCCGATCCGCGACCACCCGGGCGTCCGCGCAGCGCAGGAGGCGACCGCCTACTGGGCGTGGGCGATCGAACGGTTCCGCACCGACCACGGGTGGACGCACCTGCAGAAGCTCACGTACACCGTCCGGGTGCTGGGCGTCGATGCCACCCCGGACGACCTCCAGCGAGCCCACATCGTCGTGACGACCGCGATGATCGGGGACCCATCGCCCAGCCTCTTCCACCTCGGGCTCGGCGCGCCCACCTTCCCCAACCCGATCTTCCGGGTGACGAACCAGGGGATGAGGCGCTGCACGGTGTGGAACACGGGCGCTGGGAACCGGTCAGGGGAGTCCCACGTGGTTCGGTTGAGGAACCTGATCATCCACGAGTTCGGGCACTGCCTGGCCGTGGGCCACACCGGGACGAGCCTCGGGCTGAACCACAACAGCCGGAGTTACGGGACCTTCGACTCCCACCCCACCGACGTCATGTCGGCGGTCTTGGGCGACCGCCGCCAGTGCATCTCGAACATCAACGTTCAGAGCCTGGCCGTCGGGTACGACTGGCTGCGAACGGGCACCACCTGGCGCGACCATCCGGGCGAGACGTTCATCCTCAAGGACGACTACCGAACGGCATGCATGCCCGACTCGATGAAGCGCTTCTGAGCCGGGTCAGGGCAGCCGGACTCCCACTCCCCTGTCCGGATCCGTCTCGCAGTCGGGGTGAGGGTCAAGGTCGGACAGCGTCGGGCCTCGCCTCATCGCAGGACGATCCTCTCTCCGTTCACGTTGCCGTAGCCGTCGACGAGGTCACCGGGTTCGATCGTCGCGGAAGATGCGGGCTCGAGGCCGGACACGACCCACCGGCCGTCGGTGAGTGTGGCTTCCACCGGCACGCCGTCGACGGTCACCGTCGCCGACGCGATGGCTCCGGTGAGGGCCCACCCCCGGAAGGTGCACCGGAAGCAGTAGGGCACGCCGTGAGGCGTGCTCACGCTCGGGGATATGTAGCGGACGCCGACCGGGGTGTAGGTGCGGGGGTAGGAGACGGTCCGTCCGAACGAGATCGACTCCTCGGTGACCTCGACGGCCGGAGTGGTCACCCCCGACCAGACATCCACCCGGAACGGACGCGATCGCATCGTGTAGGTCTCGGTCTGTCGTCCGGACCGGTGCTCCCCGTCCAGGACGAACCTGTACGTCCCGGGCTGGGTGCGGTCGAACACCTCGTAGGTGGCGGTCCAGATGCTCTCGTGGGAGCCGGTCGCGAAGCGCGCGGCCGACTGTGGGTCGGATGTCCGCTTCCACTCGAGCGTGGTGGGGATCTCTCCGCCGTCCTGCGTGGCGGCCCACCGCCACACGCCGGGTGACACCTCGCGCTCGACGCGCACCCGGGGTGTGCCGAGGAAGTGGTTGCCCCCTCGCCACCGCACCTGCGCGGCCGAGAACCTCTCCAGCCTCTCCTGCGGCTCCAGCACGATGGCCGGCGGGCCGGCGTCGTCGGGCATCGCGGCGTGGAAAGCGGCGGTCTCGGCTTCCCCGGCCTTCGTTGTCGCGGCTAGGCGCGCGGCGATGGCCGGCTCCTCGGCCCGCAGAGCAGTGTCGAGGAGGGCGTCGGAGACCGCCGGTCCGCCCTGGAGCTCGGCCGCCATCCGGACGAGGCGCGTGTTCACGTAGTCGGCCGTGTGCGGTCCGAACGCCGTGAGCGCCTTCCGGTAGTGGTCCCCCGCCTGGTACTCGCGGTACGTGACCATGTACCCGAGGTAGTCGTTCGTCGTCCCGGACATCAGCGGGAGCCGGAACCCCTCGCAGGTCGCGCAGCGCGACTGGATCTCCTCGTGCGTGAAGTTGCCCTTGATCTTCGCGGGATCGGTCGGCTCGGACTCGGCCGTGGTGAGGTTCTCGAGCTCTTCCCACCCGCGCGCATCGTTGTGGATCTGGGCGCGCATCCGGTCGTAGGAGGCACGCGATATGGACCGCGGGGCGGGGGCGCGCCACCCAGCCTCCCTGAAGTCGCAGACAACGTCGGCCTCGGACGGCGAGCAGGGCCAGTCGAAACCGTCGTAGCGGTCGCCCGCGGTGTGGTCGAGACGGGACTTCAGGTTCAGCGTCATGTCCGTGACGGGCTCGCATGGGCAGCTGGCGAGAACGACCTCGCCGAGTTGCAGCACCTGGAGATGCAGGCGGACCGACTCCTGGACCCCGCCGTACGAGGGGGGCGAGTACTGGTCCGGGACCGGTACACCTGCGTCCTTCAGCGGCGCGGTCGACCCGCCGGGCGAGGCCGGTCCCGATCGGTTGGTGCACGTCGGCAGACCGGGGCCTCTGACCTCCCCCCTCGAGAGGAGCGGCTCGATGCGGCAGTTCGAGAACGAGGGGACCGGGTGGGAGGCGGGTCCGGCGAACGTGCGGTCGATCATGCGCACGGGGAAGTCGGTCCGCCACGCGACGTGCTTCGCCGGGACCTCGTGCTCGTCCGCGGCCACGTCGTTGAAGGCATCCTCGGCCCGGGAGGCGATCTCGCGGCTCATCCGGTCCATCTGCGAGAAGCTGCGGTACCAGTACTCCTTGCCCGCGCTGGGTGGGTTGGCCCGGCTCTGGTCCGGCTCCGAGTCGCCCAGCCCCCCTTGGCTCCACACGACCTGGGCGCCGGTCTGCTCGGTGAAGTACCGCTCCACCGCGCCTACGAAGTCGGCCGAGGGCATGTCGTAGGTCTCGAGCGACTCGGGGTGCATCCCGAAGTTCACGAGCGCCCCGTACGGGCGAGGGTTCGCCGGGTCGGTGATGTCGTCGAACCGAACGACGGCCAGCTCCGTGTCGTAGTGGTCGCGCGGGAAGCCGCGCGGGCTCCCGTCGTCGGCGACGCCGGGTCCGAGGACGTTGTGCTGCACGCCGTCGAGGTGGACCACGGACGCCCCCATCCGGACCGGCCGCAACCCCTCGATCGCCGACTTCACCGAGGCTGCGATCTGCCGCGAGGCGTACTCGAAGTGACGCGGGTCGAACGCATCCGTGAAGTACCAGACACCGAAGGAGGTCGTCGAGAGGTAGGGGGCGGAGTGGTTGTGGCTGGCTGAGATCATCAGCGTCTCCCGCGTGATCCCAGTCCCCTCCAGGAGCTGCGCGACGCGGCGATGGAGCATGTCCTGCTGCAGGTACAGGTCGTGGCCGACGTAGGCGACCCGGGTGCCGTCCGTCCCCTCCACGACCATCGCCCGGGAGTAGATGCGGCTCTGCAGCCCGTCAGACGGGGTCTGCTTGGCGCCGTGGGCGTACGGGTCGAACCTGTCGCTCACCACGGTGTTCCCCTGCGACCCGTGCTGGCCCTGACCGGCTCCCACGTGCCAGGACAGGTCCGCCCGCGCGAACCCCGCCTTCACCGCGGGCTGCAGTACGACGGGCGGCGAGGCGGACGCGCCCAGCATCGACGCGCAGACGGCGAGGGCCACGGACAGGCTGACGACGACACGGCGCATGAGGTTTCCCTCCCGGGGTTCGGTGATGCGAACCGTTTCGGCGCAGGGGCCGCGGACTCCTGCCGCGCTAGCCGGCCCGGCAGCCGAAGGCCGACAGGTCGCCCGCGCTGAGCGATGGCGGCTTCGAAGCTCCCCACTCCCGGTTCGGGAGGACATCCATCTCCAGGACCAGCTCGCCGCCGGGGCGGAGGGCGCTGTCCGGGAGCCAGGTGGCGTCGAAGGTCTGCCCGTCCAGGGTCGCCGCCTTCACGTACTTCGCAGCGGGCGACGCGCCGGGCGACCTCACGGTGAAGGTGCCTCCGGGGACCGCGATCTCCGCCCGCTCGAAGACTGGGGAGCCGACCGTGTAGAGCGGTGCACCGGACACCGTCGGGTACAGGCCGAGCGCGCTCCACACGTACCAGGACGAGAGGGTCCCGAGGTCGTCGTTGCCGGGGAGGCCGTCGGGGAGCGGGCGGTACAGCGACTGCAGCCCCCGGACGACGGCCTGGGTCTTCCACGGCTCGTCCGTCCAGTCGTACATGTACGGGGCCTGCAGGTCGTGCTCGTTGGACGGCGCGTACTGGTTGCCGTAGTAGGCGATACCGAACGCGGTGATGTGCTTCTGCGCCTCCGCCGCCCCCGTCGGCGTCGCGGCCGCCAGCCAGGTGGAGAAGAAGGTGTCGAGCCGGTCGGAGACCGGGTCAACGCGGCCGATCACGTCGAAGAGTCCGGCCACGTCGTGGGGGACGAGCCACGTGTACTGCCAGCCCGTCCCCTCCACGAAACCGTCGGGCATCATCGGGTCGTAGCCCGCCCGGTAGCTGCCGTCGGCCTGACGCGGGCGAGCGAAGCCGATCTCGGGGTCGATCGCGCTCGCCCAGTTGCGGGCGAGCGCGAGCGCCGCGTCGCGATCGGCCTGGTGCCCTAGGCGATCGGCGACGAGGGCGAACGAGAAGGCGGCGATCGCGTACTCGAGGGTCTCGCTCGCGCCGCCGTAGCCGCGGCGGGCGAACCCATGCTCGACGAAGGACGGCTCCCGGTGGTGGGTGAGGACCTGCTCGCGCATGTGCGTGTACAGGTCGGACGCGATATCGACGTCGACGAGGTCGCGGCACCACGCCTCGGCCAGGACCGGCATCACCGGCTCCCCCACCATGTAGTCCGGGTAGGTGTTGTTGAGCGCCCACTTCGGGAACCGGGCCGGGTTCCTCTGCGCCTCCTCGGGATCGGAGGGCGTCCGTTGGCGCTTCGCCTCGAGGAGCGTCCGGGTCATGTCGCGGTACCGGTCCGGCTGGATCACCGAGAGCAGCGGCATCTGGCCGCGGTACGTGTCCCACATGGAGAAGTTGGCGTAGGGGGTCCACCCGTCCGCGGTGTGGACCTGTCCGTCGTAGCCGCGCCAGCGCCCGTCCGCGTCCGAGAAGACGTTGGGGTGGTGCTGGGCGTGGTAGAGCGCGGTGTAGAAGGAGGTCCTGTCGGCGTCGGTGCCGCCGGTCACCCGGATCGCGCCGAGCGCGTCGTTCCACGCCTCCCGGGTCGCCGCACGCAGCGAGTCGAAGTCGGTCTCCTCCGAGTCGAGGTTGCGCAGCGCCCCGGCCTCGTCGACGTAGGAGATGCCGACCTCGACGGTGACCTCTCCCCCGCCCGCGAAGGTGACGGCGGCCGAACGGGAGTCGGGTCGACCACCCGGGTTCCAGTACCTGATCGAGTCGAACGGACGGCTGTAGCGGGCGGCGAAGTAGACCGTGTAGGGGGCCCGTCCGGACATGGTCGCGCTCCCGCTCACCGTCCGCCCGTCCAGCTGTTCGATCGTGGACGCGTGGGCGGCCGGCCGCAGCGGGACGCCCGACTCGCGTGGAACGCTGCGCCCGACGTCCATGATCACGTTCGCCGGCAGCGCCGAGGGGAAGGTGTACCGGTGGACGCCGACCCGCAGCCCGGCCGTCAGCTCCGCGTGGACGCCGTTGCCCAGCCGGACCCCGTAATAGCCGGGGGAGGCCTCCTCGGCCGAGTGGTCGAACGGGGACATGTACTGGAGCGGGTCCTCCTGGACCGCCCCCACCGTCGGCATGAACGGCAGGTTGCCGCCCATATGCACGCCCATCGACTGGATGTGCACGTGGCTGAACCCGCGGATGAACCGGTCGGAGTACAGGTACCCGGTGTAGGCGAAGTAGCCCTCCGTGTCCGGGGAGAGCTGGACCATCCCGAAGGGCGCGGCCGGACCGGGGAAGACGAAGCCCGACCCGAGGGTGCCGATGAAGGGGTCGACGTAGCGGGCCGGGTCCGAGTCGGTGGCAGACGCGGCGGGCCGCGCCACCGCTCCAGCGGGGAGCAGCACGGCGAGCAGGAGCAGGACGCTGGCACGGCGCATGGCCGCAGGGTTCGACGCGCGGGAGCCGCGTCCTGCCCGGGTGCGCAGGTGTGGCGCGTCGTTCCCTTCAGGAGCGTGGCCGGGTGAAGAACGCGGCCGAGGCGGCCAGGAGCGCCAGGACCGTCGCCAGCACGACCAGGGCGAGCCCGCGCTCCCCCTGGCCCGGGGGTGTCCGGTCCGGGAGCTCGTCGGGGGCCACGATCAGCGAGCCGGCCGGAGCCGGGGCGGGGTGGGCGGTGTCGTCCCACACCGACACCTCCCGCAGGGTGTGGACGCTGCCCGTCACCCGCAGGTAGCGTCCGGATATCGCGGTCACGGGCGTGATCGTCATGTTGTCCTCGCCCGCGGAGTCCTCGAATCCGGCGCCCGCTCCCACCGCCTCCCAGGCCGCCCCGTCCGGCGAGGCGAGCACCGCGCACTCGTCGTCGCATCCGCGCAGGACGACGAGCCTGATCGGCCGCGGGGAGCCGAGGTCGATGGTGACGTCCTGTCCGAGCGTCGGACACTGCTCCCCCGGGGGACACTCCGCGCCGGCCGGTGTGAAGGTCCGGCGGAAGTCCCCGTCGGTGACCGCGCACCCGGACTGCGCCACCGGGCGCTGGGCTGCGTCGAGGACGTAGCACCCCTTCGATCGGGAGACGGGTCGTCCGGCCATGGCCTTGTACGCGAACCTGGCGGAGGACAGCCGCATCGATACGCGCGTGCCGGCTTCGTCCGGCACCTCGGCTTGGGGGACGGCCGCCTCCACGGAGACGGCTCCCACCGTGTCCTCGAGGACGCGGGCGTCGAACGTCCCCCCGGGCGCGAGCGGCTGCGCCCACACCAACCCCCCGGACGTCGTCTCGAACCGGACGTCGTAGGAGGCAGCGGCTCCCATGTAGGCAGGGAGCAGCCCGGGATCCAGCGGGGGCCAGGTGACGGACACCGTCGTCGCGTCGCCCTTCACCTCGAGCGCCGGCTCCCAAGCCCGCATGGGGATCTGGACCGCGGACGTCTGCACGAGGTGACGGACCCGGACCGCGGGCCCCTCGAGCTCCTGGCTCGACCGCGGGAGACGGGCGGCCAGCTCCATCGTCGCCGCCGACCCGCCCGAGGTCTGGGTATCGCGTCCCTTCAGGGCGAACCGGAAGCCGCCGTCCGGACCCGTGACCACCTCGCGGGTCTTCCCGCACGCCTCACGGATCTTCTCGTCGATGCACGCGAGTCCGAACGAGAAGACGAGGGACAGCGCCTCTCCGAGCCCCGCGTCGCGCGACATGACGACCCGGACCCCGTTCACCCCGGCCCCGTCCTGCCTCATGACGGTGCCGGCGACGGCGATATCGGCTCCCGGGTCGACGCGGCTCTGCTCGGAGCACGCCGGAAGCAGGAGCGCGAGGAGCGAGAGGGAGACCGCGACGCGCAAGCCGAGCCACACCGCCGGCCTCGTTCGCCTTCACGCTCTAGGCGTACATGCCCTCGATCTCGCGCTCGTACTTCGACTCGATGACCCGCCGCTTCAGCTTCAGGGTGGGGGTCAGCTCCTCTGACTCGGCGGTCCACTCCGTCGGGAGCACGGTGAACCTCTTCACCTGCTCCTGGCTGTGGAGCTTCGTGTTCATCTCGTCGATGTAGGACTGGATCATCTCGTGCACGCGCGGGTGCTCCGCCAGCTCCGCGATATCGGTCGGGAGCCCTTCCTTGGCCGCCCACGCGGGAGCCGCCTCGGCGTCGAGGACGACCAGCGCGGTGACGTACTTGCGACGGTCCCCGATGACCGCGGCCTGGCCGACGATCGGGCATCCCTTCAGGAGGTTCTCCACGTTGGAGGGGGCGATGTTCTTGCCTCCCGCCGTGATGATGATCTCCTTCTTGCGGTCGACGATGCTCAGGTACCCGTCCTCGTCGAACTCGCCGATGTCGCCCGAGTGCAGCCACCCGTCCTCGTCGAAGGTCTCCCGGGTCATCTCGGGCTCCTTGTAGTAGCCCTGGGTGACGTTGCCTCCGCGGACGAGCACCTCACCGTCCTCGGCGAGCCTCACCTCGACGCCGGGGAGCGCGGGTCCGACGGTGCCGAGGCGGTTGGAGTCCATGCGGTTGAACGAGGTCGGACCGGTGTCCTCGGACTGTCCGTATACCTCGGACACCTTGATCCCGACCGCGTGCAGCCACTCGAGGACCTCGCGCGCGATGGGGGCGGCGCCCGACGCGGCCCCGATCAGCTCGTCCATCCCGACCATCATCCGCAGGAACCCGGTGATGGCCTCGGCCTCCTCCACCTTGCGCTGCAGATCCTCGGGGACGGGCTGTCCGGCCTGCTCGAGCCGCACCTTCTCCAGGCACGCCTCGATGGCTTCCTGCGCCTGCTTGCGCTGCGCCTCGTCGGGGTTGTTGTTGACCATCCCGCTCAAGCCGGCGTGCAGCTTCTCCCAGACGCGGGGGACACCGAAGAAGAACTGCGGCTTGACCTGTCCGAGGTAGGCGGCGACCTGCCGCGGGTCGGGGCAGAAGTGGACGGTGGACCCGTGGTAGATCGGGTTGTACAGCCCGGTCATCCGCTCCGCGATGTGCGCCAGCGGGAGGTAGGAGATCTGGCGCATCCCGGCCGGGAACTCCGGGAGCATGCGCTTCAGAGACTCCATCGTCCACACCACGTTGTAGTGGGTGATCATCACGCCCTTGGGCGGTCCGGTCGTGCCCGACGTGTAGATGAGGGTGGCGAGGTCCTCCGGGGTGATCGCCTTCCAGCGCTGCTCCAGCTCGCCCGCGTCCGTCTTGGCGAACTCACGTCCGGCCTCGAGCACCTCGTCGTAGGAGATGACCCACTCGTCGTCGGCGAACTCCTCCGCTCCCTCGAACATCACGACCTTGCGGACGTTGGGGATCTGCTGGCGGATCTTCAGCAGCTTCTCGTAGAAGTCGCGGTTCTCCACGAAGACGAAGACCGCCTCGCAGTGGTTGACGATGTACTCGATCTGCTCGGGGGCCAGCGTGTTGTAGAGGGAGACCGGGATCCCCCCGGCGTGCATCGTGGCCAGGTCGGCGATGTAGTACTCGTATCGGTTCGAGGACAGGATGTTGGCGAACTCGCCCTTGCGCAGGCCGAGGGAGATGAGGCCGTTGGCCATCTCCGTCACGAGGCGGCCGTACTCCGCCCAGGACAGCGACTTCCAGTCCTCCCCTTCCTTCCACTTGAGCGCGGGGATCTCGGCGTGTTCGGAGACCGTCTGCTGGAACAGGCTCGTGATCGTCTTGCCCTCGACGGTCGCGTCGATATCAGCGCGTTCCGCGGCTACGTCCCTGGACAAAGCCCTCACCTCCGCATCGCCGGAAACACGGTCCCTTCCCGATGGCGGGAGCCTATCACGCAGCCCGTTCGCCCCCGGCCCGACCGATAGGCTGTCCGGGCCATGTCCCAGACCATCCTCGTCACCGGCGGCGCCGGGTTCATCGGCTCCCACATCGTCGACGACCTCGTGGACCTCGGGGCGTCGGTCCGGGTCCTCGACCTGCTCCATCCGGCGGCCCATTCGTCCACCCCGGAGTACCTCAACCCGGCCGCCACCTACGTCTGGGGCGATGTCCAGTCGCCCGAGCACGTGGCGGAGGTGGTCGACGGCGTCGACTCCGTCTGCCACCAGGCGTCGATGGTCGGCCTGGGGACCGACTTCGCCGACGTGGTCGACTACGTCCGGCACAACGACGTGGGGACGGCCGTGCTGCTCCGGGCGCTGGCCGACTGCGGCTTCGCGGGCCGACTCGTCTTGGGGTCGAGCATGGTCGTGTACGGGGAGGGCAGGTACCGCTGCCCACGACACGCCGACGTGCGCCCCGGCCCCCGTCCGGTCGAGCGGCTGGAGGCGGGGCGGTTCGAGGCGGCGTGCCCCATCTGCGGAGCCGACCTCGAGCCGGAAGCGGTCGGGGAGGACGCGCCGGTCGATCCCCGCAACGTGTACGCGGCCACGAAGCTGCATCAGGAGTACCTCTGCCGGGCCTACTCGCGGACGAGCGGCGTCCCGCTGACGGTCCTGCGCTACCACAACGTCTACGGGCCCCGGATGCCGCGCGACACTCCCTACGCGGGGGTGGCGAGCATCTTCCGCAGCGCGCTCGAGGCCGGGCTCCCGCCGCAGGTGTTCGAGGACGGAGGACAGGTCCGCGACTTCGTCCACGTCGCCGACATCGCGCGGGGCAACGTGATCGCGCTCACCTCGCAGACCCCGACCGAGGGGACGTTCAACGTCTGCTCCGGCGTTCCTCACTCGGTCGGGGAGATGGCGGCGGAGCTCTGCCGGGCGTTCGGCGGAGACATCGAGCCCGTCGTCAACGGACGGTTCCGGCTGGGGGATGTCCGTCACGTCTTCGCCTCGCCGGACCGGGCGGCCGAGGTGCTCGGGTTCAAGGCCGAGGTGTCCTTCGCCGACGGCATGCGCGAGTTCGCGTCCGCTCCGCTGCGTTGATGCGCACCCTGGCCGCCACCGCCCTCATCGCCGTCGCCCTGGCGGGCTGCCGTCCGGACACGCGCTCGCCCGTGACCGTGGTGGAGGGGTCCGGGCCCGTCGCGGCCTTCGCACCGCTGTCGGGGGGAAGCTTCCGATACGCAGAGCTGCGAACGGGCCGCGTCCTGGAGGTGAACCACCGCGGCGAGCGGGACCCGCGTCCGCTCGTCTCTCTCGAGGTCACGTCGGAGGGACAGCGCGGCCTGCTCGGGCTCGCCATCGGACAGCGCGGCCGCACATTCGCCACCTGGACCCGTCCGGACGGCCGCATCGTGGTCGGGGAGGTGTTCCCCGGCCCCCAGCGTCTGGTCTGGCTCGGGCCGGAGTCGCGCGACGTGGCCAACGGGGGCCACCTCGTCCCCATGCCCGACGGGAGCCTGCTGGTGGGGATCGGCGACCTGGAGCAACCGGACCTCGTCGACGACCCCTCGGCGCCGAACGGCAAGATCATGCGCCTCGACCCGGACGCGGGACCGGACCAGACGCCCGAGGTCGTGTCCAGCGGGTGGAACAACCCGTTCGCCTTCGCGGTGTCGATGTCCGGGCGCGTCTGGGTCGCCGACAACGCGCCCGGCCGGAAGCCGGAGGTCCTGGCCGACGGGGACCGCCGGGGCCTGACCGAGCTCCCGGCGCGCACGGTCCCGTCCGGTCTGGCTGCCGCCGGGGACGACCTCCTCGTGCTCTGCGGGTACCGGACGGGCGTCGTCCAGCCGTACCGCGTGGTGGACGGGCGTCCGCGTCCCGAGGGGGAGCCGCGGGCGACCGACTGCCGTTACGGGGTCTCGGTGCTGGCCGACGGCCGGGTGGTGTACGCGGCCGCCGACTCCCTGCGCACGGTCCGGCTGTAGCCTGTGGGCGTGAGGAGGCTCTCCCCCAACGACAACTGCTGGTGCGGCAGCGGGAAGCGCTACCGCCGGTGCCACATGGAGACCGACCCCGACGCCGACCTGGTCGTGCCGGGTGAGGTCAGTCCGCGCCGGACGGTACCCGACGGCATCGCCCGGCCCGACTACTCCGTGACCGGCCGGCCCGGCCCCCGCTCGCGCTCGCTCGTTAAGGCGCCCGAGGCGGTCGAGCGGATGCGCGCTGCGTGCCGCGCCGCCCGCCACGTCCTAGACCTGATCGGCCGACACGTCGCCCCGGGCGTCACCACCGACGAGCTGGACGCCATCGCCCACGACGAGTACATCCGGCTCGGAGGCTACCCCTCCACGCTGAACTACCAGGGCTACCCGAAGTCGATCTGCACATCGGTCAACGAGGTGATCTGCCACGGCATACCCGACGACCGGCCCCTGCAGGACGGCGACATCGTGAACCTCGACGTGACGATCTACCTCGACGGGATGCACGGGGACTGCTCGGCCACCTTCCCCGTCGGGACGATCGACGAGGCATCGAAGCGGCTGATGGCGGTGACCCACGAGTGCCTCCTGCTCGGCGTGGAGGCGGTCCGACCGGGCGTGAGGGTGAACGAGATCGGACGGGCGATCGAGCGGCACGCCATCGCCCACGACATGGGGGTGGTCCGCGCCTTCACGGGCCACGGGATCGGCGAGACGTTCCACATGGACCCCCAGGTCCCCCACTTCTACGACCCGCGCGCCGACGACGAGCTCCTCCCCGGCATGACGTTCACCATCGAGCCGATGATCACCCTCGGGACGTGGCGTCACATCGTGCTCGAGGACGACTGGACGGCCGTGACCGCGGACGGGCGCCGGACCGCTCAGTACGAGCACACCGTGCTCGTCACCGAGGACGGCGTCGAGATCCTGACGGGGTCCGAAGCGGACCGCTGACCGCCAGGGCGGCGGCGAACCGGGAGCCGGGGATCCCCCCCGCGACCGCGACCGCGTCGTCGAACGTGTCCACGTCGCGCAGGACCGGGAGGTCGGTCACGGACAGTCCGAGCTCGGCGAGCCTCTCGCGTTGGAGGCGTCCGGTCTCGTCCGTGCTCATCGGGACCCCCGTGACCGTCCGCGGGTCCGGGCGCCTCAGCCCCATGACCCACCAGCCGCCGTCCGAGGACATCCCGAGCGAGGCGTCGGTGTGCTCGAGGGCCTCCAACGCGAGCTCGAGGAGGTCCGGGGTGACCTGGGGGGTGTCCATCCCTACGAGGGCGGCCGGCCCCCCGACCTCGGCGAAGGCCGCGGCGATCCGCTCGTCCAACCCGTCGCCGTGCTGCGGCACGACCTCGAACCCGTCTCGGATCCAGGGGCCGGGCTCCCCGTCCAGGCAGAGCACGCGCCGTCCCACCCGAGCCCTCGAGACCGCCTCGAGCGTGTCGGAGAGCGCTGCCTCGGCCAGCCGGGCCGCCTCCTCGGGCGTGCACGGTGGGCACAGCCTGGTCTTGGACCGGCCCGGGCGGGGCTCCTTGGCCATGACGATGAGCGCGGTCATCGCAGCACCGACGACATGTCCCGGACCGCGCGCAGCGTCCCCTTCACGGTCCCGGTGACCTTGGACCTGCCCTCCCGCGGACGGTAAGGGGTCGGAACCTCCGCCACCCGCCACCCCGCGGCCGCCCCGCGCAGGACCATCTCGAGCGGCCACCCGAACCTTCGGTCCGTCATGCCGAGCTCGAGCAGCGCGACGCGGCGGACCGCGCGCATCGGTCCTATGTCCCGGAGCCCGATCTGCGTCCGGCGGCGGACCTCCCAGGCCAGGAACCTGTTCGCGACCCGGGCGTGGAGCGGCCAGGCGCCGCGCGAGGCGATCCGCTCTCCCAGGACGAGATCGGCCTCGCCTCGCACCACGGGACCGGCGATCGAGGGCAGGTCCTGAGGGTCGAGCGACCCGTCGCAGTCCATGAAGCAGACGACCTCGGCGGTCGCGTGCGTGAGACCGGCCCAGCAGGCGGCGCCGAACCCCCGCCGGGGTTCGACGACGACCTCGGCGCCGAGCGACCGGGCGATATCGGGGGACCCGTCGCTCGACCCGTTGTCGGCGACGATCGCCCGGTACCCCTCGGGCATCCTGGACAGGACCCAAGGGAGAGCGGACGCCTCGTCCAGGACGGGGAGGACGACGTCGATCGTCACCGGCGCTCCTCGGGCTGGGGGACGGTCACATACTCTTCGCTGCATGCGCCGGACGCAATCAGATCGAGGCGCAGCGATCACGGCCGCCTGCCTGTTCGGCTGGGTGGCGCTCCTGGTCGCGGCGCACCTGAGGGGACGCGCCCTCCTCGCCGCGGGCGAGCGCCTGTTCCTCGGCTTCCCTCCCCTGCACGCCACGTGGGAGCCGCGCGTGACGCTCCTCGTGCTGGCCCCGATCGCCGTGGCCGCGGCCGTCATCGTGTGGGGACCGGACCTGGCGTCGCGGGCCCGCTGGACACACCTCATGTACGCCTCCTGGGGCGCCGCCGCCGCCTGGGCGGTCGCGCTCGCCGCCACCGATGGATGGACCGCGCTGACCACCCCGCTCACCCACCCGACCGAGTACCTGCGCGTCGTACCCGGCATCTCCGACCCGCTGCGGTTCCTCCGGACGTTCACCGAACGGATCGGCGCCTACCCCACGCACGTCCAGGGTCACCCGCCCGGCTTCGTGCTCCTGCTATGGCTCCTGGACTCGGTGGGGCTGTCCGGGCCGGGACCGGCAGCCGCGGTCCTGATCGCCGCGGGGGCGTCGGCCGTCCCCGCCGTCGCCCTGGCCGCGCGCGACCTGGCTGGGGAGGACCAGGCGCGACGGGCGCTCCCCTTCCTCGTCCTGGTCCCGGCCGCGGTCTGGGTGGCGACCTCGGCCGATGCGCTCTTCATGGCCCTGGCCGCCTGGGGGTTCTCCTGCTTCGTGAGGGCGGCCCTGCGTCCGGGAGGCGAGGGAGACGTCCTCGCGGCGGGGTCCGGGCTGGCCTTCGGGACCGGCCTGTTCATGACCTACGGAATGGCCCCGTTCGGGCTCAGCGTGATCGCCGTCGCGGGGGTCCTGCGCCGGGTCCGTCCTCTGCTGGTGGGCGGGGCGGCGGTAGGGGCCGTCGCCGTCGCGTTCCTGGCCGGGGGGTTCTGGTGGTACGACGGCCTGCAGGCGACGGTCGTCCGGTACGTGGCCGGTGCGGGGGGGACCCGGCCCGACTCCTACTTCTGGTGGGCGAACCTGGCCGCGTTCGCCGTCGCGGTCGGTCCCGCGGCGGTGGCCGGGGCCGCGCGGCTGCGAGACCTGCGCCTGTGGCTCCCGCTGGCGGCGGTCCTGCTCGCGGTCTGCGCGGCCACGGCGAGCGGGATGAGCAAGGCAGAGGTCGAGCGGATCTGGCTCCCGTTCGTGCCCTGGACGGTCCTCGCCTGCGTGTCGTTGTGGACGGGGAAGGCCGCGGTGCGGGCCTGGCTGGCCGGACAGGCCGCCGTCGCCCTGGCCGTGCAGCTCCTGTTGCGGTCCCCCTGGTAGTTTCCCCGCCCGCCGCCCAGGGGATATCTCCATCCCCACCGGAGGGAGCAGGATGGCCGTACAGCTGGCTTGCGCCGATATAGGGATCTCGTGCGACCACGTGATCACGGGCCGCGACGAGCAGGACCTCGTCGAGCGGGCGACCTTGCACCTGCAGAACGACCACGGCATGCGCGAGCTCGACGAGCAGCTCGCGGAGAAGATGCGGAGGGCGGTCCGGGAAGGGGACTGACGGGCCGGCATCGGCGCCGGCGGGACGATCTCCTCGCCCGCATGGGCTGCATCACCTCACCGTCCCGCCGGCCCCGATGCCTGCTCAGACGTCGAGGTGGCGCGAGATGGCGGAGCGCAGCTCCGACCTGGTCAGCGGCCCCGTGTGCCGGTGCACGACGCGGCCCTCCGACGAGACGAACAGCGTGGTGGGCATGCCCACGAGGCGCAGCGAGAGGTAGGTGTCGCCGACCGGATCGGCGGCCAGTGGGTACCGCACCCCGGTCGACGCGACCAGCTCCTCGGCGGCGGGAGCCGTGTCGCGGATGTTCAGGCCGAGGAACCTCACCCGCGGGGACACCTCCTCGTACACGCTCTGGAAGTGCGGCATCTCCTCGACGCATGGCCGGCACCACGACGCCCAGGTGTTGATCACCAGCGGACGACCGAGGTGGTCATCGACCGAGACGGTCCCCGACCCGCCGAAGGCCTGCACCGTGAGCCCGCGTACCGAGGTCGGCCCGGGCGAGGCCCGCAGGGCGATGACGGCGGCCAGTCCGCCGAACACGACCATGCCGGCCCCCACGGCGATCAGGAGGCGCCTGCGCGCGCTCACCGGGGCGGGCATCTCCTAACCTGGGGGGACGCGAAGGAGGAGCCCATGGAGCGAACGATAACGGTCGAGGGGATGACGTGCGGTGGGTGCGAGGCGACCGTCACCCGTGCCCTCGAGAAGATGCAGGGAGTGACCTCGGCGCGGGCCGACCACGAGACGAACAGCGTGACGGTCGACCTCGATCCGGAGGTGGCTCAGCTCTCCGAGATCACCGGACGCATCGGCGAGCTCGGGTTCACCGTGGTGGGCAGCTAGGGTCCGGCGGCTCCCCGTCCGAGTCGCACAGCTTCCGCGCCCAGTCCTCCAGGCGCCGGACGACCTCGGGGTCCACCTCGGCTCCCACGCGTGAGATCGCCCTCTTGATCTCCCTCACGGCGTCCGCCTCGACCGCGCACGGACCGCACGCCTCGATATGGCCGAGCAGGGTGTCCGTCTGCGGACCCGGCTCCACCTCGCCGTCCACGAGCTCCTGGACCCTCTCGTACGCCTCACGGCATGTCCGTAGCTGGCGGCGCCGACGCCACGCGAGGGTCCCGGGGAGGTAGGAGGCGAGCCTCATCCCCGCCTCTCCCGGTCCAGATGGGTGCCCTTCACGGCCGCGCGCAGCCTCGCGCGGGCCCGGTGCAGACGACTCATGACGGTGCCCACGGGTATCCCCAGGGCGTCGGCCGCCTCCTGGTAGCGCATCTGCTCCACGTCGACGAGCTGCACGACGGCGCGGAACTCGGGCGGGAGGTCGTCGAGGGCCTCGCGCAGGACCTCGTCCATCTGAGGGTCGACCACCAACGACTCCGGGTCGTCCACGCCGAGCGCCTGTCCGACGTCGGGTTCGGCGACCGGGACCTCGCGGTTGCGCTGGTCACGGTTGATCGCCGTGTTGCGGGCGATCCGGGCGAGCCAGGCGCGCGGGTGTCGGCCGTCGAACCCGTCGATGGACCGGAACGCCTTCATGAGCGTCTCCTGGGCCAGGTCCTCGGCCTGCGCGGACGAGGAGGACATGGAGCGCGCCACGCGCGCGACGAAGGCGACCTCGGGGAGGATCAGCTCCTCGAACCTTCGGCTGCTCTCCTCGGACACGCGCGCTCCAGGGGGTCGGGGACCGGGGGCGAAGCGTATCGGTCCGGCTGCGACGGCGCGTCGTGGGCTCACACGCTAGGAACCCCGTCGGGGGGCCGTCGATTCCCTATCGGACCGCAGACCTCTCCCGCTCCCAGATCTTCGAGAGCTCCAGCCGCTCGGCGGCGGGAGGGTGGGAGAGGCGCAGGTACTTCCAGGTGCCGGGGGCGAGGTCGGCCAGGTTCTTGGTGTGGAGGCCGCGTTGCATCTCTCGGTAGGCCTCGGGGTCCCCGGTCAGCTCGAGCGCCTCCAGGTCGGCCTGACGTTCGCAGGCCCGTGAGAACCAGGCCTGCACGAGCCCGACCAGGAGGTTGAAAGGGACGAAGGCGGCCAGG
>DATLFR010000032.1 GCA_035540895.1 Actinomycetota bacterium
CACCGGACGCGTCTCGTCGCGGGACGCAGCGGGAGCCACCTGTCCGAGAGCCTGAGAGAGCACGTCCCCAGGCACCGTGAACGCCGTCGATCCGTCGCCCGGCTCCGTCCGCGGGAAGTCCTCGGCCGGCAGGGAGCGGAGGCTGTACCGGGCCCGGCCGCCTGCGATCCTCACCGTCCCGTCCTCCGTGACGAGCTCGACCTCGTCGGACGGCAGGTTGCGAACGATCTCCGCCAGGTAGCGGGCAGGGACGACGAGCTTGCCCGCCTCGCCCGTGACGGGCAGGGTCACTCGGGTGGTTATCTCGAGGTCGGTCGTGGTGAGTGTCAGCTGGGTGTCGTCGAGCTCGAGCAGTACCCCCGACAGTGCCGGTATGCCTGCCCTGGCTCCCACGCTGCGCAGGACGGTCTGCAGCGCCTTCGACAGCTCGTCGGTGGGACAGATCAGCTTCATGTCTTCCTCCCCAGGGTCCTGTTGTTCCTCGTTAAAGAGTTTCTTTCTCCGTAGCCGTAATAAGGGCTGTGCACCCTGTGCGTAACCGCCTCCTGGGGCAGGTCAACGCGGGTCCTCGGCCTGGGGACAGTATCGGGACGGATGGGGACAGCCCCGGCCCGACCGGACACATCCGTCCGGACCGTCCACACGCGTCCCCAGATCTTCTCGCTCCGTCCCCAGGTATTCACGGGTTCCCCGTCCGCTTGCGGATGCGGGTGGTGAGGTCCTGGATCTGGTGGTAGACGACCTTCTTCTCAGGTAGGAGCCGGGCGACCTTCTTGATCGCGTGGAGCACGGTCGTGTGGTCGCGGCCGCCGAAGGCCTCCCCCACCTTGGGCAGGGACAGGTCGGTGAGCTCCCGGACGAGGTACATCGAGATCTGGCGCGCGTGGACCAGGGACCGGGAGCGGTTCGAGGATCGCAGGTCGTCCACGGAGACACCGAAGTAGGCGGCCGCCTCGGCCATGATCGTGTCCACCCGGACGGGCTCGGCTCCCGAGGTCGGGAAGAGGTGGCCGAGCACCTCCTCGGCCAGCTGCATCGTGACCTGGGTCTGGTTGAGCGAAGCGAAGGCGACCACCCTTATCAGCGCCCCTTCCAGCTCCCGGACGCTGTCCTCGACGCGGGAGGCGATGTACGCGATGACCTCCTCGTCCACGTTCATGTGGCCCTGCTCTGCCTTCTTGCGAAGGATCGCTATGCGGGTCTCGAGCTCGGGCGGCTGGACGTCGGTGATCAACCCCCACTCGAACCTGGAGCGGAGCCGGTCCTCGAGGGTGGCGATCTTCTTGGGAGGCCGGTCGGAGGAGATGATGATCTGCCGGTTCGCGTTGTGCAGGGCGTTGAACGTGTGGAAGAACTCCTCCTGCGTCCGCTCCTTGTTCTCGAGGAACTGGATGTCGTCGATCAGGAGGAGGTCGTTCTCGCGATAGCGGCGCTGGAACGCCTCGGTCCGCTCGTCCTTGATCGCGTTGATGAAATCGTTGATGAAGGTCTCCGAGGAGACGTACTTGATCTTCATGTGCGGGAAGAGCTGCTGGGTATGGCTACCGATGGCGTGCAGGAGGTGCGTCTTGCCGAGCCCGGAGTCCCCGTAGATGAACAACGGGTTGTAGGCGCTCGCGGGAGCCTCGGCCACGGCCAGGGCAGCGGCGTGAGCGAAGCGGTTCGAGGCTCCGATCACGAAGGTGTCGAAGGTGTAGCGGGGGCTCAGGGCGGAGGCTTCCTGCTGCTGGGGAGCCGCGTGAGGGGCGGTCTCCACCTGCGGGGGGGTCTGGACCGGGAGGGGCTGCACGGCCACGCTCCCCGGGGGGGTCACGATCTCGATACGCAGGCTCCGGCCGGTCGCCCTGCTGACTGCGTCGGTGAGGACCCCTCCGTACCGCTGTTCCAACCACTCCTTCGCGAAGGTGTGAGGTGCTCGGAGCGTGATCGACTCCTCGGTCAGGGCGACCGGATGCGTCTCCTCGAACCAGGCTCGGGAGGCCGGATTCTCGAGACGGTCACGCACTACGCTGAGACACTCCTGCCAGACCGCCTGCACCGTGTTCGGCGCCACTCGCACCACTCCCCCTAGCTGTTCGGCGGGTTATCCACACCCATCTCCACAGGTGTGGAAACCGCTCCCGGAACGAAAAAAACGGCCCGGAGGCCGTACCCGCCGCGGCGGGCCTGTGCATAGTAGCGGCGGTCCGACTCGCTGGTCAATCCCCGGTTGACCTGCGGTTTCTTTGCAAGTACCCTGCTAGAGCCACATCTCGTCCCCAACACCACGGATCGGATATGAAGCGAACGTACCAGCCCCACAACCGACGTCGGAGCCGCACCCACGGCTTCCGCAAGCGCATGCGGACACCCGGCGGCCGCGCCGTCCTGCGCCGCCGTCGCCAGAAGGGCAGGAACCGGCTGGCTGCATGATCGCCCGCCACCGGCTGAGGACCTCGGCCGATGTCCGGCGGGTCATCCAGCGCGGCGGCTCGGTGGCTGGTCCAGGGTTCGTCCTGTACCATCTGCCCAGGGATGAACCTGAGCCGTCCCGGTTCGGTTTCTCCGTCCCCCGAACGGTAGGCAGCGCGGTCGCGCGCAATCGTGTACGGCGGCTGCTCCGGGAGGCGTGCCGGGCGTTGATCCCCAGGATCAGGCCGGCGGACGTGGTCGTCGTCGTCCGCAGCTCCGGCGCCGCCTGGGGGCTGGTGGAGCTGGACCGACACCTGTCGGACGCGGCGGCTCGGGCGGGCTTGACCCTCCCACCACATACACCTCGACCCGCGAAGGAAGGCACCTCGAGATGACGCCAGCGGCGCGCCTGATCCTCCGCCTCATCCGGCTCTACCAGGACGGTGTCTCCGCCAGACGCGCGCCTGCCTGCCGGTGGCAGCCGAGCTGCTCCCGGTACGCCGCAGAGGCGGTCCAGCGGCACGGAGCGCTCCGGGGGACGTACCTGGCGACCCGACGCCTGCTCCGCTGTCACCCGCTCCGCCCCGGCGGGGTCGACCTCGTACCCGAACGCTTCACCCTGCAGGCCCCCATCTCCCAGACGAAGGCGGCTCGCTGATGTCCGCGCTCTGGGACCAGTTCGTCGACGTCTTCGCCAACGGGCTGGAGACCCTCGCCGGTGCCTTCTCGACGCTCGGCGACCATCGCTGGGCGGCCGCGATCATCGTGCTGACCCTGATCGTGAAGACGCTGCTGATCCCCTTGACGGTGAAGCAGGTGAGGTCGCAGCAGGCCATGCAGCGCATCCAGCCCGAGGTCCAGCGGCTGCAGAAGAAGTACGCGAAGGACCGGGAGCGGCTCGCACGCGAGCAGCAGGAGCTGTGGAAGCGGGAGGGCGTGAACCCCCTCGGGTGCATGTTCCCGATGCTGGCCCAGATGCCGATCTTCTTCGCCGTCTACCACGCGATACGCAACCTGAGCTCTCGCCAGGACGTGGAGATGCCGTTCCTGGGCCTCGGGGAGCTGACCGATATGACGAGTCAGAACCTGCTCGGGGCTGGGGGCCTCCTCCTCACGCTGATGATCCTCACCCAGGTGATCAGCACAAAGCAGCTGAGCACCACGACCGACCCACGCCAGCAGAGGCTCTTCATGATCATGCCGGTCTTCTTCGGGTTCATAATGATGCAGTTCCCGGTGGGGTTGGTGCTCTACTGGACCACCCAGAACATCTATCAGTTCGTACAGCAGAAGCTGATGCTCGGGCGGTTCACGAAGCCCGAAGAGATAAGCACGAAAGCGATCGAGAAGGGCGCATCCGCCGGGGTCAACGGCAACCGTGCCGGGACGACGAAGAATGATCGCAAGAAGAAGAACCAGAACGTGAAGCGTCGCTCTCGCTGACGCCGGAGGAGCATCACGATGCCCTGGATCACGAAGGACGGCCGTACGGTCGAGGAGGCGCGCGCGGCGGTCGTCGCCCACCTCGGCCTGCCGGAGGAGGACCTGGAGGTCGAGGTCCTCAACGAAGGCGCGAAGGGACTGTTCGGGTTCGGGGGCGAGCCCGCCGTGGTCCGAGCCCGCCCACGGACGGAGGCGGTCGATGTCCGCGATGCGTTCCACGACGATCCTTCCCGTCCCCCGGCTCCGCTGGACCCAGAACCGCAGGTCAACGCAGATGTCACCGGGTCGGATGACGGCGACGGGACCGACCCGGACGAGCGCCAGGAGGTCACCCAGCAGGTGGCGCTCGAGATGGTCGAGGGGATCCTCCAGAGGATGGGCCTGAGCGGGGACGTCCGCTCCCGGGTGGACGGCGGCACGGTCTACGTCGAGGTCTCAGGCGAGGACATGGGGATCCTCATCGGCCGCGGAGGCGCGACCCTCGAGGCGCTCCAGGAGCTCGTGCGCGCCGGCGTGCAGCGGCGGTTGAAGGCTCGCGGGTCGGTCGTGGTCGACGTCGAATCGTACTGGGAGAGACGCAAGGGGGGGAGGCGCTCCGGCGATCGGCCGCGCGCGAACGGTGGGGCCGGTGCGCCTCGCAGAACGCGCGAGGATCCGGCGGACATCTCCGAGGGGTCCTGACTCGGGACGCGCCACTTAATCCGAGCTTGAGGGCTTGCGTCAGGACCGGATTTTCACAGTCCATACGTCTGCTTCATGCGCGCGAAACGCTCAAAAGCGTGGCCGTCTATCTCGGCGGTGAGGTGAGCGTCCAACAGAGGGACGAGCCGACGCAGCGTCGGACCCCGCACCAGCCACTGGTAGTACTCCCGCCCCGAGTGGTTGTATGGTCCGTAGAGGCGGGACCCTGGGACGGCCGCCGTGAGGAATCGGAAGAGAGCCTCGTGTCGAACGTGCATCCGGACGATGATCGAAGGCTGACGCCCGTCACCGCCGAAGCTGCCTTCTCCCACCAGCACGCCCACCAGCACCCCCGTGGTGAACGCGTCCATGCTCGCCTGCTCCACGGCCGAGCCCTCCTGACCTGGGGTTGTTGTTACACCGTATGGTAGCACGTGAAACATCGCTCATCGAGGGCCTCGTAGCGGCAGGGGTCGACCAAGACTCGGCAGCGCGCGCGGCGCCCGACCTGATCCGGTTCGCCGACCTCCTCGCCGAGGATGGGGTGCGTCTGGGGCTCCTCGGCCCGGCGGAGCGCGAGCGGATCCTCGCGAGGCACATCATCGACTCCGCCGCCCTCCTCCCGTTGGTGGGCCCAGGCCCCCTCGTGGACGTCGGGTCCGGAGCCGGCCTCCCGGGGGTCGTGCTGGCCTACCTCCGCGACGAGGGCGCGATCCTCCTCGAAGCCTCGGAACGGAGGTGTGCCTTCCTTGAGCAGGTGGCGAGCAGCGATCCGTCGATCGTTGTGGTTCGCGGGCGGGCAGAAGAGGTGGGGCGAGACGCGCGCTGGAGGGAGAAGGCAGCGACCGTGGTGGCCCGGGCCCTCGCGCCGCCCCCGGTCGCCCTTGAGCTGTGCGCCCCACTGGTCGCGAAGCGGGGACGGGTGGTCCTGGCGGCGGGCCCCTCCGCGATCGGGTCCCTGGAGGCGGCGAGCGCAACGGCCGCCGAGCTGGGCCTCGGCACGCCTGTTCTCCGGCGCCTCCGAGTTCCTGGCGCGACCGGGGGCGGATACGCCATAGTCGCTGTGAAAGAGGAGGAGACCCCTCAGAGGTACCCGAGACGAACCGGGGTCCCCGCGCGTCGACCGCTCGGCGGGCGGTAGGATCGCGGGACGGGGCAGGTCTCCTGCCGCGCCGTCAACGAGCGGGGGCCCGATGCGGATCGCGATCACGAACCAGAAGGGCGGGGTCGGGAAGACGACCACCGCGGTCAACCTGGCCACGGCCCTCGCGGCGAAGGGGCGCAGGACGCTCCTCGTCGACCTGGACCCCCAGGCGAACGCGACGACCGGGGTCGGGATCGACCACAGGGACCTCCCGGGGTCCGTGTACGACGTGATCGTCGCCGGCGCCGAAGCACGTTCGTTCATACGCCGGTCCGAGCATCCGAACCTGGACGTCCTGCCGTCCTCGATCGATCTGGCGGGCGCGGAACTCGAGCTGGTTTCGGCGCTGGCCCGGGAGACCAAGCTCCGGTCCGCCCTGGAACGGCTCTCGGACGACTACGACGTGATATTCATCGACTGCCCTCCCTCGCTCGGACTCCTGACCGTGAACGCCCTCACCGCGTCCGAGATGGTCCTCGTGCCGATCCAGTGCGAGTACTACGCTCTGGAGGGCCTGACCCAGCTGATCCGCAACGTAGACCTCGTCCGAGGCGGACTCAACCCGACCCTGGAGGTAGGCGCCATCGTCTTGACGATGTACGACGCCCGGACGAAACTCTCCGAGCAGGTGGCCGAGGAGGTGCGGAGCTACTTCGGCGACCGGGTCTTCGACACGGTGATCCCGAGGAGCGTCCGTCTGTCCGAGGCTCCCTCCTACGGGCAGCCCGCGGTGACCTTCGACCCGTCCAGTCGAGGGTCCATGGCGTACCGGTGGCTAGCCGACGAGTTCGACGCCAGGTTCTTTCCTCAGATTTCGGAGTACCCGACGGGGGAGCCCGAGCCGGGTCCGGACCTCGCTGAGGAAGCGCTCGGCCACGCCAACATTCAAGGAAGCGAGATGGACGGGGCAGACGACCTGTTCGGAGCGACTCCAGCCCGCCCGGACGGATCGCAAGGGGGGACCCTCCCTCATGATCGGCTCGAACCGGGGTCCGATGATGAGGACGCCGTCCCTCCTGAATCTCCAGGGGGTGACGATGCCTCGGAGAGGTGGGGCTCTCCGCCCGTGGAGGACCACACGCGCGCCCCGGACCAGGACGGGCGAGAGCTCCCTGGGAGCGCTTCGGCTGCCGGGTGGCTCGCTCTCGCGGCCGACCAGGTCGCAAGGTGGGTCCGGGTTCGCGGCCCACGTCCCGGCCGCATGTCAGGTCGCACAGCGTGGTAACGACGAGGCTGTTGGCGCACGAACACCACGGAGGGTGGTAATCGATGGACGCACCCGGAGAGAGGGCGAAGACGAGGCGAGCGGGACTCGGGCGCGGGCTGGGTGCTCTCCTCCCCGCGGCGGAGGGCGGGGACGCCCGTGTCATCGAGCTGGACATCGACCAGGTCAAGCCGAACCCACGTCAGCCGCGGCAGGACTTCGTCCAGGAGGACCTGGAGGAGCTGTCAGCGTCGATCCGGGAGCTGGGGCTCCTTCAGCCGGTGGTCGTCCGGCCGGCCGGGGGAGGGTACGAGCTCCTGGTCGGAGAGCGTCGGCTGCGGGCTTCAAAGCTGGCCGGGGTCCGGCGCATCCCGGCCATCGTCCGGGAGGCGGACGACCGGGAGGCGTTGGAGCAGGCCCTCGTGGAGAACCTGCAGCGCGCCGACCTGCACCCCTTGGAGGAGGCCCAGGCGTACCGCAACCTGGTCGACCTCTTCGAGCTCACGCAGGAGGAGGTCGCCCGACGGGTCGGGAAGGGGCGCGTCCACGTCACGAACACCTTGCGCCTGCTCGACCTCCCCGACACCATCCGGATGTTCGTATCGCAGGGAGCGTTGACCGCCGGGCATGCCAGGGCCCTCCTGCAGATCAAGGACGAGACGCTGCAGGAAGCCGTCGCCCGCCGGGCGGTCGAGGAGGGCCTCACCGTCCGTCAGGTCGAGGCCATCGCCCGCAAGAGCCAGGAAGGCGAGGGGAAGGGGCCCGGTCGCGGTCGGAGCGGTCAGCGACGCGCCAAGTTCCCCGACCTCGAGGACGCGCTGTCCGACCGGTTCTCGACCGAGGTCCAGATCGAGGTGGGACGGGGTCGCGGTCGGGTGGTGATCACCTTCGGCTCCCGCGACGACCTGGAGCGGATAGCGAGGATGCTCCTCGAGGGCTGAGCGCGATCAGGCCGTCACGGGAGAGCGGGCGAGCGCCGCGTCCACGACCGTCCGCACGAAGTCCTCGAAGCTCATGCCGGCCTCGGCGACCGCGAGCGGGAGGAGCGACGACTCGGTCACCCCGGGACACGGGTTGACCTCGAGAACCACCGGCTCCCCGTCGGAGACGATCATGTCGACGCGGCCCAGATCGCGCATCCCGAGCAGGGCAGCCGCACGCTCGGCGACGTCCCGTGCGGCCGCGAGGACGGCGTCCGGCAGGGAGGCCGGCACGACGAAGTCCACGGCCCCCGGGGAGACACGGGAGTCGAAGTCGAAGATCCCCGATGACGCGCGGACCTCCACCGGGGGGAGGGGGCGTAGAGGGGACCCGACGAGGCTGACCGCCAGCTCCGTGCCGGCGACGTAGGACTCCAGCATGACGCGGTCGCCGTAGTTGAACGCGGCCATCACGGCAGGGGAGAGCTCGTCGGGTTCCCGGACCAGGGCCAGCCCGAGCGCACTGCCTTGGGCGACCGGTTTCACGATCAACGGGTACCCCAGGTGGTCGGCGGCTTCACGCACGGCCGGTCCGGCTCCCATCTGGCGGACGGCCTCGGCCGACAGGTCGAAGGACGGGGGCGTCGTTATCCCATCGCGTCTCAGCATCCCCTTCGTGAGCACCTTGTCGAAACAGACCTGACATGCGAAGGCGTCCGAGCCGGTGTAGGGGCGTCGCAGCGCCTCGAGGATGGACTGGATGGTGCCGTCCTCCCCGTCGCGCCCGTGCAGCGCGATGAAGCTGGCGTCTGCCGAGACCAGGGCCGGCGAGAGGCGCTCGTCCACGTCGAGTTCCACGACGTCATGGCCGAGCTGCTGCAACGCGGAGGCCACGTGGGCGCCCGACCTGGATGAGAACTCACGTTCGAGTGAGCGCCCCCCGCGGATGACGGCGATCCTCGGCATCAGATACCGAGGCTCCGGCCGAGCTCGAGCTCCTCGTCGAGGACGCGTCCGAGCCGCTCGACACCCTCCTCGATCTGCTCGATGGAGGGGTAGGAGAAGTTGAGGCGCATGCTCTGCTTCCCGTCCGTCTTCACCGGGTAGAAGGCCGTGCCCGGCACGTACGCGACACCTCCCCGCAACGCCCGCGCGAGCATGTCACGCGTGTTCAGGGGATCCGTGACCGTCACCCACACGAAGAGTCCGCCCTCGGGCGGTCGGACGACGACCTCCCGCGGCAGGTGGCGGTCGATGGCGTCCAGCATCGCCTGGCAGCGCTCCCGGTACACCTTCCGGACGATCTGCAGGTCCTCCTCGGTGCTGCCGGAGGACAGGTACTCCTCGGCGACCATCTGGTTGAAGGGAGCGGTGCATAGGTTGGCCGCCTCCTTGGCGAGGACGAGCCTTTCGCGGATCGGCTGGGGGGCCAGGACCCACCCGATCCTGATCCCGGGGGAGAAGACCTTCGACAGCGTCCCGAGGTAGACGACCTGGTCGGGCGCGAGGGCACGGAGGGGCGTGACCGGGTCCCCCGAGAAGCGGACCTGGGCGTAGGGGTTGTCCTCGATGATCAGCAGGTCGGACCGCCGGCACACCTCGAGGATCTCGGCGCGCCTGGAGGGCGTCAGCGTCACGCCGCTCGGGTTCTGGAAGGTGGGAACCATGTATAGGAACTTCGCGCGCCTGCCCTCCCCGTGGAGGTCGATGATCGTCCTGGCGAGCTCCTCGGGGATCAGACCCTCCTCGTCGATCGGGACGGACCGCGCGTTCACCTGGTAGGACGAGAAGGCCGAGAGCGCGCCGACGTACGTGGGGGCCTCGGTGAGGATGACGTCGCCGGGGTCGACGAACACCTTCGCGATCAGCTCCAGTCCCTGCTGGGCCCCGTCCGTGACCACCACGTGGTGCGGGTCGGCGTCGATCCCCTCGAGCGCCATCAGATCGCAGAGCCGCTCCCGCAGTCCGAGCAGCCCCGTCCCCGGTCCGTACTGCAGCGCCACCCCGGAGGCGCGGGCCAGGACGGCCTGGACGCACTCGGCCACGCGTCCGGCGACGGCGTCCGTGTAGGTGTTGCCCCCGGCCAGGGACACGATCTCCGGCCGCTCGAGCACGGAGAACAGCGCGCGGATCTCCGAGCCGCTCATCTGCTCGGTGCGGCGCGAGTAGATCTCCCGGTACGGGTCGACACCGGAGGCCATGGCTCATTGTCCCCGAGATCGGCGCCCGAGGGGCAGCGGCTCGCGCGTCAGGCGGTGAGCGAGAAGTAGTCCCGCACGCCGGCCGCGACGGCTTCTCCGAGCCCGGTGAGGTACGGGTCCTCCACCCACAGCGAGTCGCTCCCGGGGGAGGCGAGGTCCACCACGACCGCCGGCATGCGCGTCTGGCGGAGGAACGGGAGGTTGCGGCCCAGCACCGAGGGGGCCCGTCCGACGAGCGGGCGCAGCCGCTCCGAGAGCGCCTCGGCGAGGTCCCTCCCGGCCGAGGAGTGCGTGCCCTCGACCGACCAGTACGCGAGCGACGGTCCGGGGTCGGGACGGCACCCGACGTGGAACGAGACCGCGGCATCCGAGCGGGATGCGTTCGCGGCTCCGGTCCGACGGTCGACGTCCGGGCCCTGGTGGACGAGCCGCGAGTAGACCGGTTCTGCGCCGAGTCCAGTGAGGTGGAGGTGGGCTGCCTCCGCGACCCGGTAGACCACGTAGGACTCAGGGACCCCGGGCGAGGTCACGATCCCGACGTCGCGGCCGCCGTGCCCTGGGTCGAGGTAGATCGTGCGACGCTCCACGCCCCCGGACTCCCGGGCTATCCGCTCTCGGAGCGCGGCCTTGCTCCCGGGGAGGATCCGCCGGGAGAGACGGGACAGGGCCTCCAGGGTGTCGCGGGCGACGATCCCGTCGGTCGGGAGCCCGCTCCCGCGTTGGAACTGCCTCAGAGCGGTCTGGGTCTCGACGCCGAAGATCCCGTCCTCCTTGCCTGCGTCGAAGCCGAGGGCGTTGAGCCGGATCTGCAGGTCCCGGACGTCGTCCCCACGCAGCGGCGGGTGCCTCAGGTACAGCATCCGGTTCCCGAGCCGGAGCCCGGCCTCCACCAGCTCCCGCCAGGTGAGGGGCCCCACGATCCCGTCAGGGACGAGCCCTCGACGGACCTGGAAAGCCTTCACCGCCGATGTCGTCTCGCGGTCGAACCGTCCTCGTTCGGCGGGCGTGACGGGATAGCCGAGCGCCTGGAGCCGCGCTTGGACGTCCAGCACGTCGGGCCCTGAGTCGCCCGCGCGCAGCAGCCGTGCCTGTGGGGGCTGCCTCACGGTCGGATCAGGCCAGGTGCGGCTCGATCTCCCTGAGCAGCTGCTCCTTGCCCCTGGACCCGACCAGCCTGACCTTCTCCTGTCCGCCCTTGAACAGGATCAGCGTCGGGATGCTCATCACCCCGAAGCGCTGGGGGATGGCCTGGTTGTCGTCCACGTCGACCTTCGCGATCCGCAGCTTGTCGCTCTGCTCGGTCGCGATCTCGTCGAGGATGGGGGCGATCTGCCTGCACGGCGCGCACCATTCGGCCCAGAAGTCCACCAGGACGGGGGTGTCGCCGGAGATCGCCTGGTCGAAGCTCTCCGCGGTGAGTGTCGAAACGCTGTCGCTCATGGGTCCTCCCAGGGTGTCGTTCGGAGTCATACTACCGGCGGGGCTCCCCCGACCGGTCGGGCAGGTAACCCCCGCTACCTACCCGCCGATTCCCCGTCTACGCGACCTCGGTGCCATGGGCGGCGACCGCCTCCCAGTCCACCTCAACGCCGAGCCCCGGACCCTGGGGTACCGCGATGGCGCCGTCCGGATCGATGTCCAGCGTCCGGGTCAGCATCGCGTCCCGGGCTTCGGGCACCCAGGAGCCGGGCTCGAACGGGAACTCGCACCAGCCGGCGTTGGCGGCCGCCCCCATGCAGTGGAGGTTGGCCGCGAGACCCAGCCCGTTCGTCCATGTGTGCGGCGCGTACTCGGCCCCGAACGTCTCGGCGAGGATGGCGATCTTGCGGGAGAAGAGGATCCCTCCGGAGAGCGCGACGTCGGGCTGGACGATGTCCAGGCCCCCGCGCACCAGGAGCTCCCGGAAGGGATGCAGGTCGGCGAGCATCTCGCCGCCCGCGATCCGGACGTCGGTCTGGCCGCGCAGCGCCGCGTAACCCTCGTAATCGTGCTGGTACAGGGGCTCCTCGAGCCAGTAGACGTCCAGCTCCTCGCAAGCCTGGGCGAACCTGAGGGCCCGCTTGAAGTCCCACTCGGGGTACGGACCCAGTCCGTGGACGCGCCAACCCTGGTTGGCGTCGACCATGATCGTGAAGTCGTCACCCATGGCCTCCCGCACCGCCTCGACCACCGCGATGTCCTCCGCGATGCTCGGGTGACGGACCCGTAGCTTCACCGCCCGGAACCCCAGGTCTCGCAGCTGCTCGCACGTCTCGACGTGCTGCGCGGGCAGCTTCAGCTCCCCGGTGGAGGCGTAGGCCTGGAGCCGGTCGCGCGCTCCCCCGAGCAGCTTGTACACGGGGAGACCGGCCACCTTCCCGATGATGTCCCACAGCGCCGGCTCGACGTGCCATGCCCGGTACCCGAGGACCTGCGTGGAGGACCGCAGCGTCTTGAGGATGTCCTCGACGCTCGTGACCTCGCGACCGGACAGGTAGGCCCGCAGGATCGGGACGTACCCCGCCGCCTCCTCGAAGACCGCGATGCCCGCTGCGGCCCCCTGGACCCCGTCGCTCGTGGTGATGCGGTATACGACGCACGAGTTCGCCTCGCTCGGCACACCCGGCACCCAGGACGGCGCGAACGGCGCCGGGAGCGGGAAGTGGCAGATCCAAGCCTCGATCTTCTCGATCCTCATGCGCCGCACCCTACCAACCGGGGGCCCCGCCCCGGGACGGCCGAAGCGTCGCCCGCGAGCACGGACGCGACCTAGGCGTCCCCCTGCGACTCCAACCACCGCTCGGCGTCGATCGCCGCCGAGCACCCCATCCCGGCGGCGGTGATGGCCTGCCGGTAGATGTGGTCGACGCAGTCGCCCGCCGCGAAGACCCCGGGGACGGAGGTGCGGGTGAACGGGTGGTCCACGAGGATGTAGCCCTGCGGGTCCATATCGAGCTGTCCCTCGAAGATCTTCGTGGCCGGATCGTGTCCGATGGCGACGAATACGCCGTCGGCCTCCATGAAGCTGTCCTCACCCGTCTTGACGTTGCGCAGGTGCAGCCCGGTCAGCGAGTTGTTCTCCCCCGCCACCTCTGAGACGACCGTGTCCCAGACGAACGCGATCTTCTCGTTGGCGAACGCCCGGTCTTGGAGGATCTTCGACGCGCGCAGCTCGTCGCGTCGGTGGACGAGCGTGACGCTGCGTCCGAACCGGGTGAGGAAGAGCGCCTCCTCGACCGCGGAGTCGCCCCCGCCCACCACCACGATCCGCTTCTCGCGGAAGAAGAACCCGTCGCACGTGGCGCAGTACGAGAGCCCGTGTCCCGTGTACCGCTTCTCGCCGGGGATGCCGAGCGTGCGGGCCACCGCGCCGGTCGAGACGATCACGGACCTGGCCAGGTGGAGGTCCTCCCCGGACCAGACCTTGAACGGCCGCTCGGACAGGTCGACCCGCGTGACGTCCTGAGACAGGATCTGCGTCCCGAACCGCTCCGCCTGCTTGCGGAAGGACTCCATCATCGGGGGCCCGAGGATCCCGTCCGGGAAGCCGGGGAAGTTCTCCACGTCGGTCGTGAGCATGAGCTGGCCCCCCCAGACCGTGCCCTCGAACAGCAGCGGGTTGAGGTTCGCGCGCGCCGCGTAGATGCCGGCCGTGAAACCGGCCGGGCCCGACCCGATGATCACAACCTCATGGACCTGGTCGCTCATGTCTCCTCCAACGCGGCCCCGGAAGCCCGTATTCCGGCCTACGGAGGATACAGCGCGACCTCGGACACCCCGCACGCCCAGGACCGTTCCGATCCGGGGACACCCTGCACGAGCTGGGTGATCCACAGCAGCCACCACCGGTCCCGGGTCGCCGGGAACTCGACGACCGAGGCCTGGGCGGCCTGAGCCTGGACGGCGACGGTCGTCCAACGGTCCGCCCGCCCCTCCCGACGGGGGGCGTGGCGGATCTCGAAGGAGCAGCCCGGCTGGACGAGCACCACCTGGGACCGTCCGACGAGCTGCGGGGAGCCGAGGTCGATGACGACGCCCACGCCGTCCTTCAGTCCGGAGAACGTGGGCCCGCCGCTGTACCGCTCGGTGGCCCAGAAGGTCCGAGGATCGCCGTCCGCGATGAACGGCACGGCGGACCTACGCTCCCGGCCGTCGCCGAGGGGGTCGAAGTCCGAGAGGCTCGCCGGCCTGTAGGGCTCTCCCTGCACGCCTACCGGCTGTTCGGTCGGCTCCCCGGAAGGGGCGCGCTCGCCCAGGCGGGTGGCCGCGACGGCAGCGGCGGCCAGCAGCACGGCTCCCACGGCCACCGAGGCGAGCAGCAGCTTCCGCCGTCCCCGCTCGGGCTCCGGGGGCGTGGGTCTTAAGGCGTCGAGGTCCCGGCACGCGCGCTCGGCCGTCTGGTACTCGCCGGCGACCAGCCCGTCCACGATCCGCGAGAGGCCGCGCGGCTCGGCGGGGAGGGGGCGCTCGCCCGGTGTGCCCGGGTCGCGGCCCGTGAGCGCCCGGTACAGGAGGGAGCCGAGGGCCCTCAGATCGGCGGACGGGTGCGTCGTGCGGCCCTGGAGCGCCGGGCCGGTCAGCCCGAACTCGGACACCTTCGCCCCCTGCTCCGACATCATCACGTTCCCGGGGTGCAGGTTCCCGTGCGCGACGCCGCGTTCGTGCGCGTAGACGAGCGCCTCGCCCACCCCCATCCCGACCGCGATCGCGTCCTCGGGAGAGAGGGGGAGCCCGGCCCATGCGAGAGGGGCCGGCACGAGCTCGGTCACTACGAAGAAGTGCCCCGCGTCGTAACCGGAGTCGAACAGACGGACCACCCGCGGATGCGTCAGCGATGCGGCTATGCCCGCTTGACGCTGGAGGAGCTCGCGGTCGAGCTCGGGATCGAAGACGCGGACCGCGACCTGCCTCTCGAGACGCCTGTCCGTGGCCCGCCACACGGCGGAGCGCTCGTCGGAACCGAGCTGACGCTCGAGCCGGTACCGGCCCCCGATGAGGTGGCCGGGGGCCAGGTGCTCGAACATCAGGCGGAGGTGGTGAAGACCGCCCCGACCACGCCCGGCCCGGCATGGGTGCCCACCACGGGACCCAGCGACCAGATGTCCTCGCGGGGGACCTCGATGCCGCGGAGCATGCCGAGGAACTGGTCCAGGTCGGGAGCCTCGCCGTCCATCACGATCAGCCGCTCGATCGAGGACGCGTTGTCGTTCACGATCGTCGCGAGGTGCTGGAGGGCCCTTGTCCGGGTCCGGACCTTGCCGACCGGCTCGACCACACCGTCCACCACGCTGATGACGGGCTTCACCTGGAGCATCGTCCCCAGGAGGGCCTGGGCTCCCCCGATCCGGCCGCCCCGCCGCAGGTAATCGAGCGTGTCGATCACCCCGTAGAGCTGGGTGCGGTCGACCATCGACTTCAGCTCGTTGGCTATCTCGGCCATCGTCGCTCCCCCGTCGGCGAGGTCGGCGGCGCGCAGGGCCATGAGGGCCGTGGACGCAGAGACGGAGAGCGAGTCGACCACCTCGACCGGCAGGTCCGTCGAGCGCGCGGCGATGGTCGCGGACTGCGAGGTCGCGGAGAGCTTGGCCGAGAGATGGACCGAGACGATGCCGTCGGCGCCGTCCTCGGCGAGCTTTCGGTACACGCTCTCGAAGTCCCCCGGGCTGGGCGCCGCGGTGGCGGGGCTCTCCGTCGAGGAGCGCAGCTTGTCCCAGAACTCGCCCGCGCTGAGGTCCACGCCGCTGCGATAGGTGGTGTCCCCGAAGCGGATCGTGAGCGGCACCACCTCGATGCCTCGCGCGGCGGCGAGCTCGCTCGGGAGGTCGGCGGCTGAGTCGGTCACGATGCGTACGGGCACGGCGGGGCCTCCTATCGACGCAGGGGCACGGACTCGGTCACGATCACGGTCGCCCAGTCGGCGAAGGCGCCCACCCGATGGACGAGGAACGTCCTGGCGGTCTTCTGCAGGGTCACCGCGAGACGCCTGTTCACCTGGTCTATGCCGACGTCCACGACCTGGGCCTTGTCGGAGACGTACTCCTCCGCCCTCGCGCGGGCGATGCGGATGTCGGGGGTGCGCTCGTAGGTGATGTTCGCCTCGGTGGCGGCTTCGCTAGCCAGGTCGTGCGCTTGGATGCGGTTCATGACGAGGGAGCCGCCCTCGATGACGAGCAGTCCCATCAGGCCGCCGAAGACCAGCAGCTTCACGAGCCATGTCCCCACCTGTCCACGCTCGTCGGCGATGTGCGGCCGCCGCCGTGTCCGGTTCGTGGTGACCCTCCCGACTAGCTGCGATCGGTATCAGCGTCCGAGGTCGGCGCGCGGCGGACCCACCCGATCAGGATCTGTCGCTCTGGGATGCCGATGACCTGCGAAAACGCAACATAGAGTATAGCCCCGCCCCCCACGGCGGAAAGTATGCGAACCAGATCGCTTCCCCCGAGGTACCGCGTCGCCCATACGCCGGCGCCCATGATCGCGGCAGCCAGCGCGATCCGGCCGAGCGGCCCCACGAGCGCGCCGAGACCGAGCCCCCCAGGCACGCGACGGTCCAGCGCCCGGGCCAGCAGAACGGTCCCGACGACGTAGGCCGCTGCGTGTCCCATCGCGAGTCCGGGCACCCCGAACGCGAAGAAGAGCGGGAAGTTCAGCGCGCTGTGTACGGCGACCGCCACCGCGTTCAACAGAGCGGGGGTCCGCGTGTCCTGCAGCGCGTAGAAGCAGCGGGTCAGGAACTGGAACGCGGAGAAGAAGACGAGCCCGACGGAGAACGCGAAGAGGATCTCCGCCACCACCTCGGCGTCCGCGTCCGACGCCACCCCTCTGGCCAGGAGGAACCTCGTCAAGGGGCGGGCGAGCAGGAGGTACCCCACCGCGGCGGGCAGGAGCAGGTAGGCCACACCGCGGATGCCCTCGTGCACCCGCCCTCGGAACCGATCCCACGATCCCGATCCCGCGGCCTCCGACATCTCCGGGAGGAGGGCCGAGAACAGGCTCACCGCGAACAGGCCGTGGGGAAGCTGCAGGAACATGGCGGCGATGACGTACGCGGTGTAACCACCGCGAGCCTGCGCGGCGAGCGACATGACCACGTACAGCCCGGCCTGGTTGACGAGGACGTACCCCAGCACGAAACCCGACAGCCTCAGCACGGTCCGGACCGCTGGGTCGCTCAGGCTCGGCGCGAACCTCAACCGTTCGCCGCGGAGGTAGGGGAGGAGGGCCAGCGCCTGCACCGCGACCCCGAGGGTGGTCCCGGCTCCCAGGAGCACCCGGGCCCCCCTGCTGAGCTCGAGCCCCTGCTCGCCGAAGACGCGCGCGAACGCCAGGAAGGTCGCGATCACCACCAGGTTGTTGAGGACGGGGACGAACTTGGGAGGGCCGAACCTGCGGCGCGTGTTCAGGAGCGCCTCGGCGATCGAGGTGACGCCGTAGAACAGGATCTGAGGAGTGAACCAGCGGAACAGGTAGGTAGCGAGCTCCTGGGTGGCGGCGCGCGTCGCTGGGTCGGGCACCCGCAGGAGGTAGAGCCACATGATGAGGGGCGCGGCGGCGAACGCCACGGCCGAGGCGACGGACAGGGCGAGCAGCGATGTCGAGACGAGGGCGGACGGGTCCCCGCTGCGCTCGCTGCGCAGCGAGACCAGCACCGGGACGAAGACCGACGTGAATATGCCGCCCAGGAAGACCTCGTAGATGATGTTGGGCAGGGTGTTCGCGTAGTTGTAGGCGTCGGCGAGGCGGGTGGCGGTGACCCCCAGCGCATAGGTCATCGCCGCCACGCGGGCGAGACCGGTGATCCGGGACAGCGCCGTACCGACGGACATGACCGCCGTGTCGCGGTAGAGCCGGGCGGTTCCCATCTAGCGGGAGTCTAGGCCGCGCGGCGTCTGGACAACCACCACCGCCTGACGTACCAGGCCATGAGGAAGAGTCCCGCGCCGACGGTCACCGCCAGCGCCAGGACGTTCGCGGCGGTCGAGCGCACGACGACGTCGGCCTCACCCAGCAGGACCCTGCCGTCGGCCGAGCGCACCTCCACCTTGAGCGGGAACGTTCCGGTCGCCTCCGCGAGCGCGGGGAAGGTCAGGGTGGCGCCCCCGACGGGGAGCGGGTCGACGGCACGCGGGTTGCCGTCCGGGAAGGTCAGCTTCGCCGAGGTGAGCCGCACCGAGACACGCGCCGGATGTCCCGTCCGGTTGAGGACGGTGATGGGGATCTCCCCCCGCCGTGACGTGAAGG
>DATLFR010000033.1 GCA_035540895.1 Actinomycetota bacterium
GCCCGAGAACAACGTCGTCCGCGTCGCCTACCAGGCCATGGCCGCCGTGCTCGGAGGGACGCAGTCGCTGCACACCAACTCGATGGACGAGGCCCTCGGGCTCCCGACGGACCGGTCCGCCCGCCTGGCCCTGCGCACCCAGCAGGTGCTCGGGTACGAGACCGGCGTGACGAAGACGGTCGACCCCCTCGCCGGGTCGTACTACGTCGAGTCGCTCACGGCGCAGGTGGAGGCGGAGGCCGAGGCGCTGCTGAACACGGTGCTCGAGCGAGGAGGCGCCGTCGAGAACATCACCTGGATGAAGCGGGAGATCGAGGAGTCCGCCTACCGGGAGGCGAAGGCGGTCGAGTCGGGGGAGCTCACGGTCGTGGGGGTGAACCGGTTCACGGTCGACGAGGAGGAGCCGACCGAGCTCCTGCGCCTGGACCCGTCCATCGGTGAGCGGCAGGCGTCGAAGCTCGACCGGATCCGCGCCGAACGCGACTCGGTCGCGGTGAAGGAGGCCCTGGAGGACGTCCGGGACGCCGCCCGCGGCTCGGACAACCTCCTGCCCCCGATGAAGGAGGCGTTCCGGCGGATGGCCACGCTAGGCGAGGTCTGCGACGTCCTGCGCGCCGAGTGGGGCACGTACCAGCCCGGCTCGACGCTCTAGCAGGACCGTCGGCCCCCGCCGTCGAAGACCGGTCCGCCGGCACACCAGGGGGGTCCTCTGAGACGCGCGACCGCGGTCCTGATCATGCTCACGTTGACCGCCTCGGTCCACGCGCCCATCGCGCGGGCGGAGGCCGGGGGACTCCTCCCACCGGTCCGCCTCGGGATCCCCGGCGTCTCCTCACTGGTCTCCGACGGAACGATCCTGTACGCCGTGGGGGCGGTCGCCAACGAGGTGTGGATGTCGCGGTCCTCCGACGGCGGGAACACGTGGGAGCCGCCCCGGACCGTGTACGAGGCCCCCGAGGGACACCATGTCCGCGTGCGGTCCGACGCCCATGGAGGGACCGTCGCGTTGGCCGTCGTGGGTGGGCCTTACCTCGACGGTTACGGAGGTGTCCTCGACGGATCGCTCCGAGCCCTCGTCTCCGACGATTCGGGCGGGTCGTTCTCGACCCCAGCCGTCCTCGAGGCCGACCTGGGGGCGGACCCGGAGTGGGAGTGGGACGTGGACGCGGGCGCCCACGGGGTCGCCGTGGCCTGGGTCGTCCATCCGCGGGGAGCCGAGGTTAGCCATCTCTACGTGGCCCAGGCGTCGGACGGCGCGAGCTTCTCGGCTCCCGCCGAGCTGGCGTCCGGACCGGGACTCGCCGCGCCCGCCGTGGTGTCCGGGTCGAGTCTCCACGTGCTCGCGGCGGCCGACGGGATCTCTGCATGGTCCGGCGAAGGCGACGGCTCCTTCACGCACCGGGCGCTGGGTCCCGGCTCGCTGCCCCGGTCGCGCTACGCGGCCGTGGACGGGGCGACCGACACGCTGCACCTGTTCGCGAACCGCGACGGTGCGACGCTCATCTCGGCGGCCCCCGACGGGTCCTCCGGATCGGTCGCGGTCCCGGGCGACCCCTGGCTGGGGAGCGTCGGGGCCGCCGACGGTGTCGTGGCCGTCGCGGGAGGCGGGCGGTTCGTGCGGTCGGGGGACGGGGGCACCACGTTCGGGCTCCCGATCGAGATCGCGGGGGGCGCGGCGCACGTCGCGGTGCACGCAGGCCGACCCGTCGTCGCCACCGACACCCGGTCCGACGGGTCGGTGATCCAGGTCTGGGACGCCGGGGTGACTCGATCGGCCCCGGACACACTGCTCACCTCGAAGCCCCCCGTCCGGACGAGCCAGACGACGGCCGGGTTCTCGTTCTCGTCGGACGATCCCGATGCCTCGTTCGAGTGCAGCACGGCGTTCGACGGTCCGTACCTGCCCTGCACCTCGCCGGTGGCCCTGTCCGACCTGGGAGACGGCCACCACTACTTCAGCGTCCGGGCCGCCTCGCCGGACGGCCACTGGGATCCGAGCCCCGCCTGGTGGTGGTGGCAGGTGGACGGCCAGATCGCCGAGGTGTCCATCACGGCCGCGCCGTCCGGGGTCACCACCGACGACGAGGCGACCATCGAGTTCCAGGCCAGCCGGGGTGTCCGGTCGCTGGAGTGCTCCTTGAACGGCCAGCCGTTGCACGTCTGCACCTCACCCGTCCATCTCACGGACCTGGCCCCCGGTCCGTACCGCTTCTCCGTCCTGGGCCGAGGGGCGAACGGGGAGACGTCCTCGGACACGGCGACCTGGGAGGTGGCGGTCGTCCCGGAGATCCGGATCGTGGACCGTCCGGACCCGTACGTCGGATCGCCGGACGCCCTGATCTACTTCGAGGTGAACGACACCTCCGCCGCCCTGACGTGCTCCCTCGACGGGGCTGCGTACCCGGCCGACGGATCGGCCTGCGCCTCACCGGTCCAGCTCTCCGGGCTGGGCGACGGTGAGCACGCCTTCTCGGTGCGAGCGGTCAACGCGGTCGGGGAGGCGGTCGAACGCGTGGACTGGACGGTCGAGTCGCCCCCGGACACCGAGATCCTGTGGGGACCCCCGCCGCACACCTCGTCCCCGTCCGCGTCGTTCGGGCTCGCGTCCACGCGGATGGACAGCTCGTTCCGGTGCGGCCTCGACGGGGAGCCCCTGAAGACCTGCTCCGAGCTGGTCGAGCTGGAGGATCTGGAGGAGGGACCTCACCAACTGGTGGTCGCCGCCTCGAGCCCCCACGGGTTCGTCGACCCGACCCCGGCCGGCTGGACGTGGACGGTGGACCAGACGCCTCCCGAGGTCGAGATCACCTCCCCCCGGCCCGGTTCGATCCGGCCCGGCCCCCGGGGGAGGGGACGTCGACGGGGCCGGGCCGTCGTCGCCTCGGGACGGGAGCTGCAGCTGAGGGCCGACGTCTCCGACGGGAACGGAGTGGCCTGGGTGGCGTTCTCGGTGGACGGGCGGCCCGTCTGCCACGTCGAGACCGGTCCGTACGCCTGCGACGTCACGGTCCGCCGCGGGAGGCACGTCGTGGAGGTGGAGGCCGTGGACCCCGCCGGGAACGCCACCATCGAGAACGTGATCGTCTGGGTCCTGTAGGGGGGCCGTGCCTCGGCGCTACCGGGCTCCCTCGACCGAGAAGGCCGGCTGGCGTTCGGACACCTTCTTCGGCTCGAGCTCGTAGACGCGGTAGGCGGCCCGGATCACGGGCTGGGAGACGTTGCGGACGTGAACGCCGCCCGGTGTGACGCCGCGTTCGGTGCCGACGTGTGCGTGTCCGTGTAGCACCAGGTCGCACCCCGCGCGGTCGACGGCCTCGGCCAGCAGGTAGGACCCGAGGAACGGGTAGATCTCGAGCCTCTCGCCGGCGAGCGTGTCCGGGACGGGGGAGAAGTGCAGCAGCGCGACCCGGACGTCGGTCCGCAGGGCGCGCAGCCGCCTCTCGAGACGGTTGGCGATGTCGCGCGTGTGCCGCACGAACGCCTTGATCTCCGGCTCCCCGAAGTCGGTCGCGCACGCACCAGCGAAC
>DATLFR010000034.1 GCA_035540895.1 Actinomycetota bacterium
GTCGTGCGCCGGGGGCGGCGACAGGCATGACCGACCCCGCGTTGGACCGCATCATGTCCAGGCAGCCGTCGAGCAGCGCCGCCACGTCGATGCCACAGATCGCGGCGGGGACCAGACCGAACAGGGAGAGGGCGCTGTACCGTCCCCCGATATCGGGCGGGTTGAGGAAGACCCGGCGGAATCCCCGCTCGGCCCCCACCGCCGCGAGCTCGCTGTCCGGGTCGGTGATCGCGACGAAGCGGTCGCCCCGGCCGGAGATCGACCAGAAGAGCTCGAGGTGCGATCGCGTCTCGACCGTCGTCCCCGACTTCGACGCGACGACGAACAGGGTGCGCTCCGGGTCGACGCGGCCGCGCAGCGCCGCGACGTGGTCGGGGTCGGTGGTGTCGCAGACCTCGAGGGCGATAGACCCGCCGAGTATCGCCCTGAACATCTCGGGCGCGAGAGACGAGCCTCCCATCCCGAGGAGGACGAGCCGGTCCACCCCCTCCGCTCGCACGGCCCGGCCGAACGCCTCCAGGTCGGGGGCCTCGCCCCGCATCCGCCGGGCCACGTCGAGCCACCCGAGCCGGTCCTCGATCTCCACCGGCTCGGGCCTCCACACCGTGTGGTCCCTCTCCCAGATCCGCTCGAGCACGCGGTCGGCGTCGAGGCTGGACACCTCGCGAGCGACGTCGTCGGCGAACCCCTGAGGGGAGTAGGTGTCGTCGTGCACCGGACGCCGGGACCGTTCCTCGAGAGCTTCCACGGCCGCGGCCCACGCGGACCGCTCTTCCTCCTGCGTATGAGGGAGGGCCGCGACCTGCTCGGCCCCCGGCCGCAGCACCTGTTCCTCGCAGACCAGCTCGATGCCGACGAGACCCTCCGGAACGTCGCGGGAGCCCAGGACGAAGACCGGGACCTCCTGGGCGTCCTCGGGCTCCTCCACGTCGCGGTTGAGGCGCTCGATCCCCTTCGCACGCGCGGTCGCCACGGCGGCGGCGGCCGGTCCGGACACGCCGCTCACCGCGACCGGGACGCCGGTCCCGACGATCGAGGAGAGGGCCCCCGCACGGGCTCCGGTCCAGACGAAGGCGACGGCGACGAGGGGGCGTCCGATCTCGTCGACGAGGCTCCTCGCGGCCTGCGCCGCGCGCCCGGGATCGACGAGGTGGTCGGGGTCCATCCATACGGCGACGTATCCGTCCCGGTCGTCCGTCGCTCCCCGGACGCCGATCAGCGCGCGGCACGCGGCGCGGACGTCGGTGACCATCAGATCCCTCAGGAGCGTGGCGTCCGGACGGGCGCCCGAGCGCACGAGCGCCTCGATCACTCCGGACGCGTCCCCCGCCACATGCGAGCCCGGGTCCCAGACGGCCCCGGTGACACCGCGGTCGTCCGCCCAGCGCTCGAGCGCTCGGGAGGCGAGCTGTGCGCGGCGCAGCCCGACGAGCCAACGAGGGTGGGTCGGCTCAGTCTCCGAAGACATCCAGCGCCCTCGGCATCTCGGCCTCCGACCCGCCGTCGACCCCGAGCACCTGTCCGGTGATGAACCCGGCGTCCGGGGAGGCGAGGAACGACACGGCCGCGGCCACATCGGCCGGTGTGCCCACCCGGCCGATCGGCACCGCGCGACCCGCCCTGTCGGTGTCGTAGCCGGGATCGTCGAAGTACCGCTCCGTCTCGATCAGGCCGGGGCGCACCGCGTTCACCCGTATCGCATGCTGCGCGAGCTCGATGGCCAGCTGACGGGTCAGGGCGTCCACCGCCCCCTTCGTCGCCGCGTACACCGAGTGGTCTCCCATCCCGCGGGAGCCGTGGATCGACGAGACCCCCACGATCGAACCGCCCCCGCCGGAGCGCATGTGGCGGGCCGCCGCGCGGATCGCCACCCACGCAGCCTGGACGTTGATCGCGAACATCATCTCCATCTGCTCGCGCGACGTCTCCCCGACCGGACCCGAGATGGTGACGCCGGCGTTGTTGACGAGGACGTCGATACGTCCCAGCTCGGCGACGAGAGCGTCGACCACCTCCTCGGCCGCCCACGGGTCGGTCAGGTCGGCGACGCGGCTGACGACCCGGACCCCCTCCTTCTCGCAGCGCGCTACCGTCTCGTCCATCGGTTGCTCCGCCGTCAGCCCCATGTCGAAACCGTCCGCGGCCAACCGGCAGGCGATCGCGCGGCCGATGCCGATGGCCGCGCCGGTGACGACGGCTACCCGCCTGCTGTCGCTCATCCGACCTCCGATCGATAGTCCCCACGAACGATAGCCGGTCGTCCACCGCCTCCCCCAGTTCAGGTTGGCCGTCGATCCGGGCGGGTAACGTTGGTCGGCATGGCCATGGACACCCTCCGCGCCTCGTCGTCGCCCGGACCGGCGCGTCCCCGGATCGGTCTCGTCCTCGGAGGCGGGGGCGTCCTGGGGGCGGCCTGGCTGGTTGGGTCCTTGCAGGCGCTGGCCTCGGAGACGGGTTGGGAGCCGGCCTCGGCCGACCACATCGTCGGTACGTCGGCGGGCTCGGCGGTGGGCGCGCTGGTCGCGTCCGGGATGCCTCCCTGGTTCCTCGTGTACCACCAGCGAGGGGGCCCCACCCACGGGATGACCGACCGGTACGGCCAGCCGGTCGCGGGAGCGGAGGAGTCCTCATCGGCGCTCTTCCGGCTCTCGAAGCGGATCCCCAGGCTCGTCCTCGGCTCCCCCGAGCTCGCTCTCCGGACGATGATCAACCCGCTGCGCTACCCACCCGCGACCGCGCTGTCAGCCTGGATCGGGCGGGGCGTCTTCGAGACCGAGCAGATAGGCCGGCTGATCCGCAGCGTCGTGGCCGAGGGCTGGGCGGACCACCCGAACCTGTGGGTCGTGACCGTCGACTACCGGACCGGTCGGCGCGTGGTGTTCGGACGGCCTCCGGCTCCGGAGACGGACCTGTGGCGGGCCGTGGAGGCCTCGTGCGCGATCCCCGGGTTCTACGAGCCCGTCCGGATCGGAGGACGCCCGTACATCGACGGGGGCGCCTGGTCGGCCTCGAACCTCGACCTCTTGTCGGAGGAGGGCCTCGACCTCGTCGTCTGCCTCAACCCGATGTCGACGCTGAACATCGGCCCCCCGACCACGATCGGAGAGCGGGTCGAGCGACGGATCCGGGGGCAGGTGGGCCGCCGGCTCGGGCGGGAGGCGCGGAAGCTCCGTGAGCGCGGGACGGAGGTCCTGCTGATCCAGCCGGGCGAGGAGGACCTGGACGCCATGGGGATCAACATGATGGACCCGAAGCGCAGGCGGCTCGTGCTCGAGACCGCCCTGCGCACGACCGCGGCCCGGCTCCGAGAGCCGGACGTGCAGGCGGTCCTGCGCGGCTCGGTCGCCTGACGACCGCGACCCCGCCCCCCGGCCTGACGGTTAGACTCCGCTCGTGAGCGAAGAACGCCTGCTGCGTTCCGCGTCGCGTGGCAACGTCGACGCGCTCGAGGAGCTGATCACGGGACTGGCGCCCGAGCTCTACACGTACCTGCACGGGATGCTCGGCGACGAGTACTCGGCCGCCGAGGCGCTCGAGGAGGTCTGCGTGCGGCTCGCCCGCTCCCTGGACCGGTACGACCGGGAGTCGGGCGTGACCGGGTGGGCGGTCCAGGTGGCCCGGCGGGTCGCGGCCGACGCGGCTCCCGAGGTGCCGCCTCCCGGTCCGTGGGACCGGGAGACGTCCGGGGAGGACTGGGCGCGCCGCTCCTTGCTCTCCCTCTCGGTGGCCGACCGCGAGCTCGTGGTCTGCCGCGAGCTGCTCGACTGGGA
>DATLFR010000035.1 GCA_035540895.1 Actinomycetota bacterium
GATGGTGGGCGCCTATGTGCAGCTCGTAGCAATGGTGACGCTCCGCCGCTCCGTCGAGGCCGTCGGCGAACGCCGGGTCCGCCATCACCCGGTGCAGCACGTCCGCCGCGCCGATCCCCGGGTGGTACGCGCCCCAGAACGTGCACCAGGCCGTGTCGTAGAGGAAGTCCCCACGGGTCGAGCACTTCCAGGAGAAGACTCCGGTGACCCGCGACGCGTCCTCGCTGACGAGCACGTTCGAATGGAGGAGGTCCCCGTGGACGAGGTCCCGGCGTTCCGGACACGACGACGCCAGTTCGTTGACCGTCGCCTCGCATGCCCGGAAGAGCGCGTCGATCTCCGGGTCCGCCGCGAGCTTGGGTCTCCATCCCCTCACGGCTCGACCGGGGTCATCCACGAGCCCGGCGAGCAGCCACCCCCGCCAGCTCGATGTCTCCTGGCCGGGCGGCACCCGCTTCAAAGCGGCGAGGAGCCGGACGATGGTCGGGCCCACCACATCGGCCTCCGACGGGTCCACGGTCTCGAGCACCCGGCCGTGGTGGCGGACCGATATCGCGTACGCCCCGCCGAAGGCGTCGCCGATCTCGAGCACAAGCGGGACGGGGAGGTCGGTCGAGTCGTAGGCGGCGGCGGCGCGGTCGACCTCGAACCACTCCCGCGTCTCCGAGAGCCGGAGGACGAGCTCCCGGTCCCCCACGCGGTAGCCGTAGGCAGAGGACCAGAACCCACCGGACAGGGGCTCGAGGCCGGTGACCGGCTCACCGTGCAGGTCGGACAGAAAGGAACGGATCTGAGGGGTAGCAGGTCCATGCCGGGCCATGGGGCTCCATCCTTAGGTCGGGGCAGGTCGGTGCCGTCCCCGGAACCGGGGTCGGCGGATCCGGCATCTAGGCGACCGCCGCGCGGGCCGTCACGGACCCTTCGACCTCCTGGCCAGGATGCCCTGAACGGACGGGCTCACCGCCTTGTCCGTGCGATGGACACACCCGATCCAGCAGCACGGACGCCGCTTGCCCTCGGCCAGTTCATCGATCGCTCGCTCGAGCCGGCGCGTCCTGGTCTCGGCCTTCTTGGCATCCTCCACCCAGCAGATCCACTCGTTGCGCGCCAGGGGGGTGATCTCCTCCCACGCCGACCGCGCCTCGGGGGCGGCCTTCAACGCCTTCGCGAGGTCCGCCGGGATCCTGTGGACGGTGCCCTCGGCCAGCTGCGCGCCCGTCATGGGTCGATACTACGACGGCGTCTAGGACGTCGCTGCGTGGCACACATGCGCTCGGAGCGAGAAGGGCGTCCTCAGCTCCCGTCCGGCCAGCCACCCCGGTGCAGCACCATGGGGTGATAGGGCAACCTCGCGTGCGGATCCGCGAGGAAGGCCTCGGTCTGCGCCTGATACGGCTTCTTCGTCCGCCAACCTCCGGGGTGGGGCTGGAGGGACTCGGAGAAGCGCGGGTGATGGATGACCCGCTCCAGAGCGTCACGGATCCGGTCGATCGCGTCCCCGCCGAACCTGGTCCGCCAATAGCCCTCGACCTGCGGCACCCGGTCGATGTAGTCGCGCTGCGCGTCTCTGCCCTTCGGGGTCAACCGTGCCCATCTGCCGCGGGCACCGCTGGGCGCGGCGAAGACCGAGGCGTAGCCGTTCTTCTCGAGGAAGGTGAGCGACATGCTCACCGCCTCCTTCGAGACGCCCGTCGATGCGGGCAGATCGCCGACGGGAACGCCCTCCTCGTCGAGGGCACGGACCACGTTGGCCGCCAGTGGGAGCGAGAGCTCAGACTGGCCCTCGAAGTCGGACGTGAAGGCGAGCAGCGTCCGGGCCAACATCGTCACCAGTCGATGGTCGCCGGGCTCAGCCGCTGGGCTCCACTCCCCGAGGTCCGTTCGGAGATCGGCTGAAGTGAGGACCGGCAGATATCGCGGGAGGCCCCCCTCGAGCGCTCGAACCATCGACCCCAACGACTCCATGAGGAGGCTCATCAGGTCTCCGCCCAAGCGGTCACGCCAACGGCCCTCGATCTCATCAGCGAGCCCCTGCCAGATCTGCTGGGCCTTCTCACCCGTCAAGCCGGGACGGACGACCAGGTCACCTCGCGGAGGCTTGGCCCGTGTGTCGTTCGGGTCTCGTTCGACCTTCACGTAGCCCCATCGCTCCATCCCCGACAGCGACGGGTGGACGGATCGGGACAGTCCTGCCGCGTGCGACAGCTCACGCGGTGATGCCCTCCACGGGCACGAAGCGCAGGAAGTTGTCCCACATGACGATCGAGGTGAGGAACGGTCGGTACGGCGACGCCATGATCTGTCGCTCGAACTCGTTGTCGTGTTCGATCGTGAAGGCGATCAGGACCTGCGATAGCAGGGTGGGGAAGGCTGTGGCCGTCCCGCCGCCGTAGACCCCACCCCTCGCGCCCGTCATGCGCCCCATCTGGTGTGAGAGGGCATCCGCTCCATGACCCAGTGCGTCGGCGTGTCCGACACGTGCACGAACCCCACACGTTCGTACAGGGCCCGAGCCCTCGGGTTGTTCATCCGAACCCGAAGGCGCACGGGCAGACCGGCCTCGTCGGCCTCTCCGCACACACGCTTCAACACCTCGGTGCCGGTCCCCCGCCCCTGGTGAGTCGGCGCGATCATCAACTGATGCAACTCATGCAGTGACGCCCCGGTCACGGTAGCGACGTATCCAACGACAGAGCCATCTACCTCGACCAGTCGGAACCGCTGCGAAGTGAACCGGCGCTGGTGCGCGTCCCTCTGGGCCTCCTCGTCCCATCCGCCGGCTTCGTCAACGTAGCCCCTGAACGCCGATCGGCGGATGTCGAGCACAAGATCCGAGTGCTCCTCTCCGCAGTCCACCAGACGCATCGATGTGATCACCATCAGCTCACGCTCAGGGTAGTCAGCGGCCGGACGAGTGCGCGACCGCGGCGGCCGCCAGTTCGGCCCTCGACCGCACCCCGAGCTTCTGGAACACGTGCTTCAGATGGCTGGCGACCGTGTGGCGCGAGACGAACAGCCTGCCCGCGATCTCGGGGTTGGACATACCCTCCGCCACGAGCCGCACCACCTCGAGCTCGGTCGGGGTGAGGGCCTCCCACCCGGACCGCGGACGCCCGCGGCGTCCGGTGGCCCCCAGCCTGACCCCCCGCTCCCGCAGGCGGGCGAGCATGCGGTTGAGCGGACGGGTGGCCCCGAGTTCCTCGAACACGTCTAGGGCCTCCTTCGCCACCGTCACGGCCTCATCGGAACGTCCGGCGGACGCCAGCACGACGGCCGCGTCCTCACACGCGAACGCGCGCTCGGGGTGTCGCGGAGTGGTGCGGTAGGTCTCGATCGACGCGAGCAGCATGTCCGGGTCGTCTTCGAGCACGCCCCGGCACCGCAGCGCGGCCGCCTGGTCGGTGGAGGTCCCGAGCCGCTCAGCTACCTCTTCGATCCCGGCTACCGCGTCCTGCGCCGGTCCGGTCGCTCCCACGGCGACGGCCATCCGGACCAGGTCCGGCCCCAGCGACCAGTACTCGGTGAGTAGCCCGAGGGCGCGGTCCAGCTCGAGCACACCGGCCAGGAGCGCGACCGCGTCCTCCGTGCGGCCGGACGCCTCGAGCAGGAGAGCCCGGGCCCACGCGAGCCACCCGGCTCCCGCCTGGGGCCCGCCGGAGGAGACCAGATCCTCGCCCCTGCGCACCGCGCCCTCGGCGGCCGCCAGGTCGTCGCGATGGAACGCGACCATCGCGGGCAGCACGTGCCCGTACAGCAGCCCGATCCGCACCCCGAACTCGTCGGCGACGTCGAGCGCGGCCTCCACCTCGGCGACCGCGTCATCCCATCGACCGTCGAAGAACCTCAGCATCCCGAGGCCCACGTGGTAGAGGGGGAGCTGCCAGACCGAGCCTCGCCCCATCGCGTCACGCTGTCCGGCGCGCAGCACCTGCTCGGCCTCCTCGAACCGGTCCACGAGGAGCAGGTTGTGACCTAGGAAGACGGACGGACAGGCGCGGGCGGCCTCCCCGCTGGGGTCACGCGCCGCCACCTCGACGGCTTCCTGGGCCCAACGCACCGCGGACGGGTACCCCCGGAAGTTGTCCACGAAGGACCGGACGGCCAGCCCGGTGCACACGGCGTACGGGACAGCGGCCGTCGTCCCTGCCGAGACGGCCGTGTCCGCTTCCCGTTCGGCGGTGGCCAGATCGCCCGATAGCAGGTGAGCGAGCGACGAGTCGGCCCGCAGCGCGGCGGCCTCGACGGGGTCGAGCTCGGCGTGCTCGGCCGCCGCGGCCTGGGTCAGGGCTTCCTGGGGCCGCCCTTGCAGCAGGAAGGCTCGGGCGAGCCCGGTCCGCAGCGTCCCTTCGACGTGTCCGGGGGGCCGAAGGTTCAGCGCGTCCTGCGCGACGGTCTGGGCGTCGTCCACCCGGCCGCACCACCCGAGCGCGGTGGCCAGGTCCGCGAGGAGCTGAGCATCGTCCGGACCTATCTCCCGAGCCCGCTCGAGCAGCTCGACCGCGGTCTCCGGGGCACGTCCGACCACCTGGCGGGCGGCGGTCCGGAGCGCGCCGGCTGCCTCTAGGTCCCCCGCGGTCGCGCTGAGCGCGACGTGCGGAGCGACGTCCACCGCGGATGCGCCCTGGCCCTCGAGCGCACGCCAGACCTCCGCGTGCATCGTCGTCCGGATGGACGGGGGGATATCGGTGTAGATCGCGTCGCGGACGAGTCCGTGCCTGAAGGAGAGTCCGTCGCCCGGGTCGGCGAGGAACCCCGCCGCCACGGCTTCGCGCAGCGGGGGCATGAGCGAGGAGACGGGCCGCGACAGGACCGCGGCGAGCGCGGCCGGAGCGAATCGCTGTCCGAGCACGGACGCGGTCCGCAGGACGTCCGCCGCGTCGTCGGACAGCTGGCGGACCCGGCGGACGACGAGCGCCGTGAACTCCTCGGGGACCCTCTCCCCCGCGAACTCGACGGCCCCCCCGGCGGAGGAGACCGCTCCCTCCTCGAGCAGGCTGCGGACGAACTCCGACGCGAACAGCGGGTTCCCGCCCGCCCGGCGCACCTGCGCCACGAGCCGGCGCCCGGGCGCCCCGCCCGCGATCTCTCCGACGAGCTGCACCACCTCATCGTCGGCCAGCGGACCCAGACGCAGGACCACTCCGTCGTCCCTCACCGCCTCGTCCACGAGCAGGTCGGCCCCCTTCGACCGCGGCTCGATGCGAGACGTGAGGACCATGGCCACCGGGAGAGCCCGCGTCCTTCGCCTGATCGAGCGCAAGGCGGCGAGCGTCCCGGCGTCCGCGACGTGGATGTCCTCCACCGACAGCAGGACCGGCCCCCCGCGGGCCCGGTCCTCGAGGACCGTCCCTACGGCCTCGATCGCCCGGTACTGCGACTCCGCGTCCGATGTCGTGGCGGCCAGGAGGGCCCGGACCTCCGCGAGGTGGGCGCCGCCTCCCCGGTCCAGCGCGTCGGCGAGCGCCGAGAAGGGCCTTGGCGTGGTCAGGTCGTCCGCCCGGCCGTCCAGGACCTCGAAGCCCAGCCCGCGAGCGGCGACAGCGGCCTCCTGGAGCAGGCGTGTCTTGCCTATCCCCGGCTCCCCTTCGACCAGCACGAACCGCTGATGACCCCGGGTCACCTGCTCGAGGGCGTCGGACAGCAGCGCGAGCTCGGAGGACCGGCCTACCAGGGGCGCTGGTGGCTGGGCCATGGGGCCAGACTACCGAGCGGGCCGGGAGATACCCAAGGTGAGGGATGTTCCGTCAGCCGTCGCCGGACAGGATGTCGCCTGAGGGAGGAAGCACCGGAAGCGGACAGAACCGAGGAGGGAGCATGCGTCTCAGGTGGCATCGGATCACATCGGTGGTGGCGGCCTCGCTGGCCGTCGTCGCCGCGGTACACCCAGCATCGGCGAGGCCGGGGACGGGTCGCGCCGGCGGTGTCGCGCGGGCCGTGGCCGTCGCGGTGGCGGACCGGGTGGAGGACGTCGCGCCCACCACCGTGGCCACGATCCTGGACGTCAGCGATTGGCACGGGCAGCTCGAGCCCGTCCCCATGACGGGTGCCCCCGGCGCGTGGCGCCAGAGGTACGGGGGGGCAGCGTACCTGTCGTCCTACTTCAAGCAGCGGGCGGCGCTCGCGCCCAACGAGCCGTTCATCGTGACGGCGGGGGACGAGGTGGGAGCGACCCAACCGATCTCCAACCTCCTGGGGGACCGCCCCGCCATCGAGGTCATGAACGACATGGGGTTCGACGCCAACACGCTCGGGAACCACAACTTCGACTCGGGGGTCGACCGTATGGAAGCCCTGGCGCGGGCCGCCGACTTCCCGTACGTGGTCTCCAACCTCACCCACTCCGGGACCGGCCGCGCCCCCGAGTGGGTCCAGGAGTCGATCCTGTGGGACGTCGACGGGGTCAAGATCGGCGTGACGGGAGCCATCAACGAGGATGCGCCGAACCTCGTCTCCCGCGGGCGGATGGGCGACCTCGTCGTGGGTGGGGCCGCCGCCAACATCAACCGCGTAGCGGCCGACCTCCGAGCCCGGGGCGTGAACACCGTCGTTGCGCTGGTGCACGTCGGGGCCAACTTCGTCCCGGGCGTGACGGGTCCGACCGGACCGCTCATCGACCTGGCCGGCGAGCTGCGCGGGGTGGACCTCCTCATCGGCGACCACAAGCACGCGATCGTCAACCAGCCGATCCGCGACGCCGACGGCAAGCCGATGTGGGTCGTGCAGAACTACCACAAGGGGATCTCGTTCGCGGAGGTGCGGATGGTGCTCGACCGCCGGACGGGGCACACCCTGTCCGTGTCGGGGACGACCTTCCTCGCCGACACGGCGTCGATCGAGCCGGACCCGGTCATCCAGACGAAGATCGACGCCTGGAAGGCGGAGCTCGGCTCCCGCCTGAACGAGGTCGTCGGGCACTCGCGCACGGAGATCCCGCATACGCTCCCGATCGCGGAGTCGAACCAGGGCAACCTCGTGACCGACGCGATGCGGGAGCACGCGGGCACCGACTTCGCGATGATCAACTCGGGGGCACTGCGCGCCGCGCTCACCGACCCGTCCGATCAGACCCCCGACGGGCTCCACACGATCCGGATGCGCAACGTGTACGACGCGCTCCCGTTCGGTGACCTGGTGACGACCGTCGAGGTGACGGGGTCCGAGCTCAAGAGGCTGCTGGAGAACTCGGTCTCGTCCATGCCGCGAGAGGACGGCCGCTTCGCGCAGGTCTCGGGGCTGAGGTTCGGCTACCACACGCTCCAGCAGGCCAACTCCCGGGTGGCGTGGGTGACCCGGCCCGACGGCACCCCCGTCGACCTGTCCGACGCCTCGCGGTACACGGTCGCGATGAACGACTTCATGGCGATGGGCGGGGACTCGTACCCCGACCTGGCCAGGCGGGCGGATTTCGGCGACCCGCTGACCGGGCTCCTGACCGCTCACATCGCGGCGGGCACGCCGGTCTCCCCCACCGGACCGGCCCACCCGGTCATGGTGCCTGAGACCCGGATCTTCCGACTGGACTGACGGTCCCTCCTCGGGCGGCGGTCCGTTCCGGAGCGGACCGCCGTCCGCGGACCGCGGGTGGCGTAGGCCGCCCGTCCAGTGACACCCACCAACTACTCGAGAGAGGTGGTCCCGATGTTGCGCAGGTGCTGTTACGTGCTTCTCCTCCTCGGCCTCTTGATGCCGCTCCCGGCGGGAGCCGCACCGCGTCCGTTGGTCGAGGTCCAGGTGCTCTCGATCTCCGACTGGCACGGGCAGCTCGATCCGATCTCCGTGGCCGGGACCGGCAACGTGGGGGGCGCGGCGGTGCTCTCGTCCTACTGGAAGGCCGAGCGGTCCAGGAACCCGAACACGCTGACGCTGACCGCCGGCGACGCCTTCGGTGCCACCCCTCCGCTGTCGAGCTTCTTCGACGAGGAGCCGACCGTGAAGGCGATGAACCTCATGGGTCTCGGAGCGGATACGCTCGGGAACCACAACTTCGACCGGGGGCTCCCGCACCTCCAGCGGATGATCGACCTGGCGAGGTTCCCGTTCGTCGCAGCGAACCTCCGCGACCTCGAGAGCAACCTGACCGGCGTCTCTCCGTACGTGCTGCGAGAGGTGGCTGGCGTCACCGTCGGCATCGTCGGGGTCACGAACCCGGACGCTGCGAGCCTGGTCTTCCCCGGGCGCATGGGAGCCCTGGAGGTCACCGACCCCGTGCCCGCCGCGAACAGGGCCCGAGCGGCCGCCCAGGCGGCCGGCGCCAAGATCACGATCGCGATCACGCACATGGGGGTGACCGGACGTGATGCGTCGGGAGCCCCCACCGGACCGCTCGTCGACTTCGCGAACGGGGTGGGCGGTTTCGACCTCATCCTCGGCGACCACACGGACGTCCAGTTCTCCGGGGTCGTGAACGGACAGCTGGTCGTCGAGAACCGCAGCAAGGGAGTGACCTACGCCCGGACGACGCTCGGGGTGGACATCCTCAACGGACGCGTCGCGAGGTCGAGCGTAGAGTTCGTCACGCCCGTGGCGGGCGCCGTCACCCCCGATCCCGAGATCGAGACGATGCTCAGGCCGTACCGGTCGGAGCTGAGCGCTCGCAACGACGTCCCCATCGGCGTCGCCGAAGACGTGTTCGTCCGCGGCGGGAACGAGCGCATCGCCGAGGCAGCGATCGGCAACATCGCGGCCGACTCGATGCGCCAGCGGTACGGCACCCAGATCGCGTTCACGAACGGCGGGGGCCTGCGTGCCGGGCTCCCGTCCAGCTACAGGCCTCGCGACACCTCGCTGCGACGCACCTCGGCGGGGTACGCAGCGGGACCTCCCTACGACCTGGTGGTGGGCGACGTGTACGCGGTGCTCCCGTTCGGCAACGCGGTGGTCACGCGCACCCTGACCGGCGCGCAGCTCCATGCGGCGCTCGAGCTCTCGGTCTCCCGGTTGCCGGCTC
>DATLFR010000036.1 GCA_035540895.1 Actinomycetota bacterium
GGAGCAGATCACCGAGTCGCTGGACGAGCAGGCGGCCAGGCGAGGCACGGGGGGATCCGCGGAGGACGCCGCCCGCGAGGGGGCCTCCCCGACCCCACCTCCGGACCCAGCCCAGGTCATAGACCAGCCGCGCGTGAAGCGGTGCCAGGGCCAGCCACCCCGCCAGACGGAGGACCCGCAGTCCCCCCCGTGCGTGCCCTTCTGGGACGGCGACAACGGCGGTGCTACCGCAACGGGCGTGACCGCGACGGAGGTGGTGATCGCCTACCCGACCGGCGGTTTCGGCGAGGACGACGCTGCGGTCGGCGACCTGGCCCGCCACTTCAACATGCGCTACGAGTTCTACGGTCGCCGGCTGACGATCAAGGCGTTCGTCCCCGACGGCGGTTCCTTCAACCACCCCGACCCCACCACGATGCGCTCCGACGCGAGGTTGGTGGCCGACCAGCTCAACGCCTTCGCGTCCATGGCCTACCCCGACCGCAAGGGGTCTGAGCACCACTACTACGACGCGCTCACCGAGCTGAAGGTGATCAGCGCCGCGTACCGCGGGGGGTCGCAGCTGACCGAGCAGCGCCTGCGGTCGAAGGCGCCGTACCAGTGGAACGTCCTGCCCGGCGTGGACACCATGTTCAGGACGTACGGACAGTTCGTGTGCCGGACGCTGAAGGGGCTCCCGCCCGAGCACGCCGGACCCGGAACGAGGGACAGGTCGCAGCGCAAGTTCGGGATCATCTTCACGCGCGCGCTGGACGGGTCGGTCCCCGACCTCACCCCGCTCCGGACCGAGCTGCGCGCGTGCGGACTGCCCGACGACCAGGTCCCCCAGGTGGAGGCGCGTCACCAGAACGCGACCGCCCGTTCCGGCGTCAGCGAGATCCTCGCGATGAAGGACGAGGGGGTGACCTCGATCGTCTGCCTGTGCGACGTGGGGGAGACCCGGAACACGCTGATGCCCGCCGCGAGCGCGCAGACCTACTACCCGGAGTGGCTGCTGGGCAGCTACATCGACAACGACCTGGACAACTCGATGAGCCAGGCCCCGCCCGACCAGCGGCGCAGCGTCTTCGGGGCCACCTTCCGCAACCGGTTCGGTCCCCGCGACTCCATGCCGTGGTTCTGGGCGGTTAAGGAGGCCAACCCCACGCGGGAGGTCCCCGAGGGGAACTACTACCCGCTCGCGTCACGCTACGCGCAGCTGCTGCTGATCGCGTCGGGGATCCAGATGGCGGGCCCGAACCTGACCCCGGAGACGTTCATGAGGGGTCTCCAACAGGCCCGTTTCCCCAACCCCGGTGCGGGGGACGCCCCCCACTACCAGGCCCGGGTCGGGTTCGAGCCTTCCCGGCACACGATGACCCAGGACGCCACGATGTGGTGGTACGACCCGGGGCGGCGCAGCACGGTCAACCCCGCCGACGTAGGGGCGGTCTGCTACGTCAACCGGGGGGTACGCTTCCGCCACGGATCGTGGCCGACCGGCCGCCAGGCGTTCTACCAGGAACCCTGCCTGTAGGTTCGGCAGGAACCCGTCCACCGGCGCCGAACCCCTGGTCCACGTGCACCCGACCAGGAGGATCCAGATGTTCCGTGCGCGATCTATCGTCGCTGCTACGTCGCTGCTGATCGCTGCGCTGTTCGCCGGTGGGACCCCGGCCACGGCGAGCGGGAACCTGCTCCCGAACCCGAGCTTCGAGGACTCGGTCCTCGAGCCGATCCCCGAGCTGCGCGGACAGCAACCGCAGCCCGTCCTGCCCACCGGGTGGGCGTTCGAGGGCGCGGCCGGACTGTACGACCACCACCCCCACAAGGCGAAGAGCGGGACCCGAAGCGCCGCCATCTCCATCCCCGCGAGCGCGAAGCGGCAGGAGTGCCACCAGCCGGTGCCCGAGGTCCCGCGGACCTGCGTCGAGAACCCGGCCAACGTCGTGAAGGACGAGGTGGAGAAGCAGGTCTTCTCGACCTCGCCCGCCTGGCGGAACGCGCAGCCCATCGGCGTGAACCCCGGGCAGGTCTACACGATCTCCGCCTGGATCATCGGCGACAACATCACCACGGGAGAGGGCGCGGTCACCGGGGTCCGGTGGCTCGACGCCAACGGTGTCTCGGTCGGCTTCAGCCGGGGGCCCGAGTACCGCGGCGCGATCACGCTCACGGGCTGGATCCCGTTCTCGGGCCCGGTCCAGGCTCCCGGGAACGCGCGACAGGCGGTGGTCCTGTTCGGTCACAGCCACGACCTGTGGACCGGACACCTCGCCTTCGACGACGTCTCCTTCCGGTAGTCGCGGGTCGGCTCCCACTGGCGGAGCGCACGGCGGCTAGGCCGCCGGGCGCTGCGACAGTGGGAGCCGGAACGAGAAGCTCGACCCCTCACCTTCGGCGCTCGATATCTCGAGCGCCGAGTCGTGCAGCCGGAGGACCTCCCGCACGATGGCCAGCCCGAGCCCGGTGCCCCGGGTGGTCCGGGTGGTGTGCTCCCCCCCACGGAAGAAGCGCTCCCCCAGGTGGGTCAGGTCGGCCCTCGGGATGCCGGGCCCGTCGTCGGCCACGCTGATGAGGGCGCGGCTCCCGTTGCACCGGGCCGATAGCGCCACCGCCGTCCCGGGCGGGGTGTGCTTCACGGCGTTCGCGAGCAGGTTCTCCATCACGCGCTCGAACAGGACCGGGTCGGCGACCACGACGACCTCGCTCGGGACGTCGACCGAGAGCGTGTGCTTCGCGAACAGGGGGCCCAGCCGCTCGGTGACCCGGGAGACCGACGACCCGAGGTCGAGAGCGGTCGGGTTCGCCTCCAGACGTCCCTCCTCCAGGCGGGAGAAGTCGAGCAGGGTCGTGATGATCCCCTCGAGGGAGGTGGCGTTGGCGACGATCCGGTCGACGAAGAGCTCGCGCTGCTCGTCGGTGAGCCGGTCCCAGTGTTCCTGCATGGTGCGTCCCAGCCCGCTCATCACGGTCAGGGGGGTCCGCAGCTCGTGGGAGACGGTGGCGATGAAGTCCCGCTTCAGCCGGTCGAGGTTCGCCAGACGCGTGACGGCCGCCCGCTCCTCCTCGAACCGCCTCGCGTTCTCCAGCGCGCGGCCCGCCTGGGCGGCGAGCAGCTCGAAGGCTTCGACGTCCAGCTCCGGGAGCTGCCGCTGCGCCCGGCTCGTCCCGGTGAGGACGCCGGCGAGCTCGTGGTTGACCCAGACCGGGGCGGACACCGCCGACCGGAACCCTGCGTGGAGCATCGCCTCGCCCGTCTGCGGGTTCGCCGGGAGGTCGGCGTCGATCACCGTGCGGCGGGTGTCGAGGACCGCGCCGGCCAGGCCCGCCTCGGCTGGGAACGGCCCGGCTCCCGTCACGCTGGGTGGCAGTCCCCGTGAGAGGGCGATGGACACGGTGCCCGCCCGGTGGTCGAACAGGGAGAGGTCGGCTGCGTCGTAGCCGAGCGCGATCGTCGACGAGACCACCACGTCGAGGACACGCTCGGAGTCGAGGCTGCTCATCGACCGTCCGGCCGCCGCCACGGCGGCCAGCAGGGTCGCGCGCCGCTCGGATTCGTCGTGCGCGGCGTGGTGCCGGTTGGTGAGCTCCGTCAGCTCGATCGAGAGCCGCCCGGACAGGAACGAGAGGACCCCCACCATGGCCATCCGGATGTAGAGGTCCTGGACGTCGAAGGGGGTGCCGTGCACGAGCACCGCGCCGAACCAGCAGGCGAACGTGAAGAGCAGCAGGACGACCTGGGCCCGCAGGGGGTAGGCCAGCGCGAAGAAGATGGTGGTGAGCGCGTAGATGAGGAAGAGCTGCGAGCTCCCGCCCCCGGTCGCGACGATCGCCACCGAGATGAGCAGGATGTCCAGCACCGACCAGACGTAGAAGAACCACATCCCGTATCCGCTCTCGAACGCGCGCACCCAGGGGAGCCTCCAGACGATCAGCGCGCCGGCGCTCGCGCCGGCCACCACGACCGAGTAGAGGGCGACGTGGAAGCGCTGGGGGCCGGGGACGAGCGGATAGGCGAGGAGCGCCCCGACGGCGAGCACCGTGGCGAGCAGACCGAACCGAACGGTCCGGAGTCGGTAGGGGATCAGCAGGCGTTCGCTTTCCATGGGGCCATCCTCCCGGCGGCCGTCGCCCCCCGGAAGGGTCCGGAGTACGCATCTCCTCTGGTCCTTCTGGGGGATGTCCCCAGGGTGGTGCGGGTCAGTGCGGTCCACGGAGGCGCGGTCCGGTTGGGCATACTCGAGCCATGGACGACCGCCTATGTCTGTTGACCGTCCACGCCCACCCCGACGACGAGGCCTCGAAGGGGGCGGCGACCGTCGCCCGGTACGCGGCGGAGGGGGTGAGGTGCGTGCTGGTCTGCTGCACGGGAGGCGAGGCCGGCGACATCCTCAACCCGGCGATGGACCGCCCGGACGTGAGGGAGCGGCTCCACGAGGTGCGCATGGACGAGCTGCGCGCATCCACCGACGTGATCGGGTTCGAGGAGGTCTGCCTGCTCGGTTACAAGGACTCGGGGATGCCGGGTTCCCCGCACAACGACGACCCTGAGTGCTTCGCGAAGGCCGATCTGCTGGAGGCGGTGGGGCTGCTGGTGGCCATCATCCGGTCCGAGCGCCCCCACGTCGTCATCACGTACGGCGACGACCAGCGGTTCTACCCGCACCCCGACCACCTCCAGGTCCACTCGGTCAGCGTGGCCGCGTTCGACGCGGCCGGCGACGCCGATCGTTACCCGGAGGCCGGTCCGGCCTGGCAGCCGTCCAAGCTCTACTACTCCACGTGGTCGAAGGCGCGGGTCGTCGCCGCGCACGAGAAGTTCCTCGAGCTGGGGCTCGAGTCGCCGTACCAGGCTGAGTGGCTCGACCGCGAGTGGCAGGACCACCGGATCACGACCCGCATCGACGTGAAGGGGTACACCGATGTGACGCGTGAGGCTCTGCTCGCGCACGCCACGCAGGTCGATCCCAACTCGCCGTTCTGGTTCGGGCTGCCCGCCGAACACGCGCGGACCGTGTACCCGATCGACGACTACATCCTGGCCCGCTCCCACGTCGCGGTGGAACCGCCCGAGGACGACCTCTTCGCCGGGGTGCGGGAGGCCGCCGCGCGCTAACGGCCGATATCTGGGTCGGTGAGGGCGAGGGGTCGGAACGTGACCTGCTCGCCCTGGGCGGCGGAGCGGAACACCCGGTAGACGGGGCGGTCCTTCATCCCCTCGACGGCTTGCCGGAGGTCGATCTCGAGCCGGATCACGCCCGGCTCGTCCAGCTCCGCCTTCGCCCCCAGATCGGCGAACATCTTCATCACGCCTCGGTTCTGCGACAGGGCGTACGCGCGGAAGCACGTGATCCCGTTGTGGAGCGCCACGGTCTCGAGCGCCTTCAGCAGGACGGTCCCGATGCCACGGCGGTGGTAATCGTCGACGACGGCGACCGCCGCCTCGGCCACGTGCGGTTCGTCGAGGGAGCGGATGTAGCGCGCCACCCCTACGCCCGGGCTCCCCTCGTCGGCGTACGCGAAGGCGGCGAGCGCGAAGTGGTTCACGTAGTCGATCTCGGTGAGGTACTCCAGCATCCGCGGCGAGAGACGCGCCATCGGCGACATGAAGCGCAGGTACCGGGAGTGTTCGGACAGCCGCGAGAACCCCTCGCTCAGCCGCTCCTTGTCGTCGGGGACGACCGGCCTCATCAACAGGGGGGTCCCGTCGGGGAGCACGACCTCGATGGTGCGGGCCTGGACGAAGGCTGGGTCGGGGTCGGACATCCTCCGCCGAGGATGTCACCCCGACAGCGTCACGTCGAGAGCCAGCGTCAGGCACCGGACCCCGCCGCCCGCCTTCAGGAACTCGTCCACCGGGCTCACCTCGACGGCGAACCCTAGCCTCTCGAGCTCCCTCCCGACCCTCACCGGACAGGCCGGCATCACGATCCGGTCCCCGACGACCACGGAGTTGGCGCAGAAGGTGCGCGCCTCGTCCGGCTCCAGCACGATCGGCTCGGGCACCAGCCGCCTCACCACCTCGAGCCCGTAGCGATCCCACGCCACGGGGGCCACGATCGCGTGGCGATCCGTGAGAGGGCAGAAGGTCAGGTCGACGTGGTAGAAGCGCTCGTCGGTCAGCTCGAGGGAGAGCACCTCGACGCCCAGCTCCCGGGCCACGGTCGTGTGGGCGAGGAAGTCCGATCGGATCCGGTACCCCGCGACGAGACGGCCGGCGAAAGGCAGCGCGTCGCCCGCTCCCTCGAAGCGCTGTCCGGGTGGGAGCTCGACCACCTCGCTGCCCGCCGACTCGAACCACCTCTTGAACTGCGGCTCCTCACCCGCCCGCTCCGGGTGCGCGAACCGGGAGAGCAGGAAGCGGCCGCCGTCCACCAGGCCCCCGTTCGCGGTGAAGACCATGTCGGGGAGCCCCTCGACCGCTTCGATCGTCTCGACGGTGGCTCCGGCCGCGCGGATCGTCCGGACGAGGTCCTCCCACTGGGTGCGGGTGCGGTCCGGATCGGCCGCGACCTCCCTGTGCATCCACGGGTTGATCTCGTACAGGATCCCGAAGTGCGACGGGGGGCACATCAGGTAGCGGCGGCCCCAGCTCAGGTGCACAGGTTCTCGACCAGCTGCCGGCAGAACAGTCCGGCGTCGGTGACGATCCCCAGCACCTGGTGGGAGCCCCGGTCCGCCAGCTTGGTCACCACGGCTTGGTTGATGTCCACGCAGAAGGTGTCGACCGTGGCCGGCAGCAGGTTCCCGGTCGCGATCGCGTGCAGCGTCGAAGCGAGCATGAGCGCCACCCGCACGCCCTCCAGGTGGGCGCGCATCGCCTCCTGCGCATCGACCACGTCGGTGAAGACGTCCGGCAGCGGACCGTCGTCGCGCACCGACCCGCCCAGCACGAACGGGACCCCGCGCCGGACGCACTCGTACATCACGCCGGATGTGACGAGGCCTTGCTCGACGGCGGCGGCGATGGACCCGGCCCTCCGCACGGCGTTGATGGTCCGCAGGTGGTTGGCGTGACCGCCCTCGGCGGGCGGACCGCCCTCCAGCGAGACGCCCAGCGAGGTGCCGAGCATCGACGCCTCGATGTCGTGGGTGGCGAACCCGTTCCCCGCGAACAGGACGTCCACCCACCCCTCCCTCACGAGGCGGGCCACATCCGAGGCGGCTCCCGTGTGCACGACGGCCGGCCCACAGACGGCGAGCAGCTTGCCCCCCGACGCCTTGGCTCCCCTGATCCGGTCGGTCACCTGGGAGA
>DATLFR010000037.1 GCA_035540895.1 Actinomycetota bacterium
ACCTCGATGTACCCGCGTTCCAGGTCGGCCTCGTCGTACAGGTCGCGGGAGCGTTCGTCGAAGCCGTCGCAGATCTCCTGGGCCAGCGACTCGGCCGCCTCCGGGGACGAGAGCGCTACGAAGTCGTCGCCCCCGACGTGCCCGGCGAAGCGGATCCGGCCCTTGTGCTCCTGGAGGGAGGCGAGGATGACCCCGGCCAGCACCTTGATCAGCTCGTCGCCCCGCGAGAAGCCGTAGTGGTCGTTGAACGCCTTGAAGTTGTCGAGGTCGACGTAGAGGCAGGCGAAGGGCTGGCGATCGGACAGCCGGCGGCCGATCTCCTCGGTGATCACCGTGTTGCCCGGGAGCCCGGTTAGTGGGTTCAGGCCCCGCAGCGCCTGCGACCGCCGCAGGGCCACCTCCACGCGGGCCACGAGCTCCTGGGGGTCGAACGGCTTCACGATGTAGTCGTCCGCACCCGCGAGCAGGTGTCCGACCTTGTCGCCCACGAGCGACTTCGCGGTGAGCAGCACGATCGGGATGTAGGCGGTCCGGAAGTCGGCCCGGATATCCGCGAGCGCGTCCGTGCCCGACTTGTTCGGCATCATGATGTCCATCAGGATCAGGTCGGGCCGCCAGTCCACCGCCTTCTGCACGGCGATCAACCCGTCCTCCGCCTCCTGGACCTCGTACCCCTCGAGCTCGAGGTAGGTGCAGACGAGCCGCCTGATATCGGGGTCGTCGTCGGTGACCAGGATGCGCGACGGCGCAGGAGGGGACGCCCCAGGCTCGTTCATGGCCAACATATTCCCAGGTCTGGGGTCAGGTGGGCTGCGCGGCCGCGCCCGGTATCACGGTCCATGAGGAGGCCAGCTCCCGGGCCATCGCGGGCGGGTCCTCAGAGCCGAAGACCGCGGACGCCGAGACGAGGACATCGGCGCCCGCCTCCACGGCCAGCGGCGCCGTCTCCCGGTTGATGCCGCCGTCCACCACCAGCTGGACGTCGAGGCGTCTCTCGTCCACCCATGAGCGCAGCGTCCTCAGCTTCGGCATCACGTCGGCGATGAACGCCTGTCCGGAGAATCCGGGTCGCACGGTCATGACGACCACGTGGTCGACCCCGGCCAGGAGCTCGTCGATCTCCTCGGCCGGCTCGTCGGGGTTGATGGCCACGCCCGGTCCCACGCCCGCCTCCCGCATCGTCGTGATGAGCGCGGCGGGGTCGGACGAGGTCGCGGGGTGGAACGCGATGCGGGACGCCCCGGCGTCGGAGTACCAGCGCCAGGTCGCGTCGGGGTTGGCGATCATCAGGTGGACGTCCTGCGGGAGCTTCGAGATGCGGGCGATCGTCCCTACGGTGGACGGTCCGATCGTGAGGTTGGGGACGTAGTGCCCGTCCATCACGTCGACGTGCCACCGGCCGGAGTGGGGTTCGACCGCGGCGAGCTGCTCGCCGAAGCGCGCCAGGTCCGCTGAGACGATCGAGGGCGCGAGCTCGCCCGACGGACGGCGCGTCATCCGGTGAGGGTGAGGAGAGCGACGAACATGCCGTCCGTGCCGTGGTCATGCGGGACGAGCTGGAGGGCCGGACCGGGCGCCCACGCGGGGCGCGGGATCGCCGGGAGGACCTCCGAGACCGCCACGTCGCCTCGCGTCTGAAGGACGTCTTCCAGGACGTCGACGGTCTCGGCTCGGGTCACGGTGCAGACAGAGTACACGAGGCGTCCGCCGGGCCTGAGCAGGTCGAGCCCGGCGTGGACGAGGTCGCGCTGGACCCCGGCCAGGGTCCGGACATCCTCCGGCCGCACACGCCAGCGCGCCTCCGCGCGGCGCCTGATCACGCCCAGGCCGGAGCACGGCGCGTCGATGAGGACGGCATCGGCTCCCGTCCGGACCGGCGGACGACGACCATCGCCCACCACGCAGACCAGGTGCCGGTCCGGGACACCGAGCCGCCTGGCCGTGTCCCGGACCATCCGCGCCCGAGGTTCGTGCAGCTCGACGGCGACCGTTCGCGTCGTCCGCGCCAGGTGTCCGGTCTTCCCGCCCGGACCCGCACACAGGTCCACGACGGTCTCCCCGGGCTGGGCGTCCACGGCCTCGGCGACGAGCGCGCTGGCCTCGTCCTGCACGGTGAACCAACCCTCGTCGAAGCCGGGCCACGAGGTGGGAGCCCCTCCCCCGCGGACGCTCAGCACCTGGGCCGACCAGCGCCCGGGCCGCGGATCGAGTCCCGCCGCCCGGAACCTCTCCGCGAGCTCGGCCGCCGGGATCGCAGCCGCCCGTACCGTGACCGGCGCGGGGCGGTTGTCCTCCTCACACAGCGCCTCGGCCTCCCGGGCGCCCATCAGATCCAGCCACTCCCGCACCATCCATCCCGGGTGCGAGCAGACGATCTCGAGGAACGAGCCGATGTCCCCCTCGCGGGTCGGCCAGGGGAGGTCCTCCCGCGCCGCCGACAGGCGACGCAGGATCGCGTTGACGAAGCCCTGCGCCCCCTGGCCCCGCACCACCGCGACCGTCTCGGAGACGGCCGCGTAGGCGGGGACGTCCGTGTACAGCAGCTGGTAGACGCCGAGGCGGAGCGCGTCGAGGACCGCCGGCTCGAGCTCCGTGAGCCCGCGCCGGGCGTACAGCGAGATCACCCAGTCGAGGGTGCCGAGGCGGCGCAGCGTCCCGTAGGTCAGCTCGGTGGCAAGGGCGGCGTCGAGCGGCGGGAGCCCGGCGTCGCGGATGGCTGCCGGCAGGAGGAGGTTCGCGAAGGCGTCGCGGGTCCGCACGCGCTCGAGCACCTGCATGGCGACGGCGCGGGGTCCGGACGCCTTCGCCGCGGGAGGCCTCGTGGCCGGTCGGCGGGGTCGGCGCCCTCCGCCGCCTCTCTGTGGCCGGCCCCGGTTCAGCGCGGGACTCCGAGTCGTTCTCCGACCTGTGGCTTGTATCCGCGGACGAAGTCGGCTCCGGACATCGGCCGCTTCCCCTCCGGCTGCACCTCCACGAGCTCGAGCCGGCCGGATCCCGTCTGGACCTGAGGGCCCCCGTCCTGCACCGACACGATCTCGCCCGCCGGACCGGTGCCCTCGACGACCTCAGCCCGAAGGACCTTCAACCTGCGGCCGCGGAACCAGGTGAACGCACCCGGATGGGGGTTCAGCGCCCGGACGACGTCGCGCAGGCTCGTGGATCCACCCGTGAGATCGAGCTCCGTGTCCTCGGCCGTGATCTTGCGCGCGTAGGTCACGCCGTCCTCGGGCTGGGGGCGCGGCTCGAGCTCGCCCGCGGCCAGGCGGCGCACCGAGTCCACGAGCATCTCCGCGCCCCGGGCGGCGAGGCGCTCGAGCAGGGCGCCCGAGGTGTCCTCCGCCGAGATCGGCTCGACATGCGTGGCCAGGATCGGCCCGGTGTCGAGGCCCTCGTCCATGAGCATCGTGGTTATGCCCGTCTCGGTGTCACCGGCCATGATCGCGCGCTCCACGGGAGCCGCTCCACGCCACCGCGGCAAGAGCGAGAAGTGGACGTTCACGCACCCGAGCCTCGGTGCCTCCAGCACCTCGCGGGGGAGGATCTGACCGAAGGCGACCACCGCGACGACGTCCGGGGCCAGGGAGCGGAGCTCGTCCTGGGAGC
>DATLFR010000038.1 GCA_035540895.1 Actinomycetota bacterium
GGCCCGATCTATCTCACCGAGCGTGACGCTGGGGGCCGGCGCCGGCTCGGCAACGACCTTCGACACCGACGCCCAGCCGACCCCCACCCGGCCCTGGCGCGGCTCCCCGGTCAGGAGGCCGACCACGATCGGGAGCTCCTCGGGGTCGGCCTGGCGCAGCAGGTCGGCCAGGGTGGCGATCTTCGCCGAGCGCGAGGACGTGGCTGCGACGGCGCGCGAGACCCCGACTAGCTCGGCGAGCAGCATGCTCATCCCTCAGCGGGGCAGCACGGCCAGGCGGCGGAAGAGCTGGTCGGACACCCGCACCCCCTGCTCCAGCGACTCGAGCGGGTAGCTCTCGTTCGGCGCGTGGATCTGGTCGAACGGCGTCGCGAACCCGGACAGGATCGTCTGGATCCCCCGGTTCGCCAGCGGCGCCAGGATCGGGATGGACCCGCCCAGGCGGATCAGCATCGCGGGTCTCCCGCACCCCGCCTCGAACGCCTCCCGGGCGATCCGCAGCGGAGGCGACTCGGCGTCGAAGGCGGCGGCATCGCACCCCTTGTCCCAGCTGAACGTGGCGTCGACGCCGTCCGGGACCTGCTCGCGCATCAGCCGCTCGAGCGTCTCCCGCATCTGGTCGTGGCGCTGTCCGGGAGCCAGCCGCATCGTCACGTTGGCCCTCACCACGGCCGGGACGATCGTCCGCGGCTCCCCGCCTGACACCATCGTCACGTCCACGGACGGCTGCGCGCCGTTGCGCAGGTGGTACCGCTCGCCCGCGTCGGGGGTGATCGCCCTGGCGCCTCCCATCTCGATCACGAGGTCGCCCGGGGGGAGCTCCGCCCACGTGGCTTGCTCGGCCTCCGGGACGGGCTGCACCCCCTGCGCCAGCTCCGGACGGACGTCCCCCCGCTCGTCCGGGAGCACGGCCGACAGCAGCCGCGTCATCACGTGCGCCGCGTTGTGGACGCTCCCACCGTAGATCCCCGAGTGCACGTCCCGGACGGCCGTCCGCACCTCGACCAGGCACTGAACGATCCCGCGGGTGCCGAGCGTGATCGCCGGGATCGACGGGTCGAGCGTCCCGGAGTCGAAGACGATGCAGCAGTCGGCGCCGCGAGCGTCCGTCTCGATCCACTCCATCGCCGACCAGCTCCCGGCCTCCTCCTCGCCCTCGACGAACACCCGGACGTTCACCGGGAGCTCCCCCGCGGCGGCGAGCTCGCACGCCGTCCAGACCGTCGGCCAGGAGTTGCCCTTGTTGTCGGACGCACCGCGCGCGTAGATGCGGCCGTCCCGGACGACCGGCTCGAACGGGTCGGTCTCCCACAGGTCCCGGTCCCCCACCGACTGGACGTCGTAGTGGGCGTAGAGCAGGACGGTGGGCGCGTCCGGGGCGTTCGCGCGGAGCTCCCCCACGACGAGGGGGTTGGTGTCGGTGGGGACGACGTCCGCGTCTCCCCCCGCCCGCCTCACCCTCTCCGCGTACCACTCGGCCGCCGCCCGGAGGCCGTCGCGGTCCGGCTCCCCCGTCGAGACGGAAGGGATGCGCAGCACCTCGAAGAGCTCGTCGAGCATCTGATCGTCCACGACGTCACGCTACCGGGTGTCGGCACCGGCTGGCACTCTGCGCCCGATGCGACTCGTCGTGGCGGACTGCGAGATCTCCTACACCGGGCGGCTGCACGCCCACCTCCCGATGGCGCGCCGCCTGATCGTGGTGAAGGCGGACGGCACGGTGATCGTCCACGCCGACCGGGGGGCCAAGCCGCTGAACTGGATGTCGCCTCCCGTGGTGCTCGACGAGCGACCGGAAGGCTGGACGGTCCTGGGCGCGAAGGCCGAACGGCTGGACATCGCCATCGACCGCATCGTCTCCGACACCTGTATCGAGCTCGGTCAGGAGCCGGGGCTGACCAAGACCGGGAGCGAGGACGAGCTGCAGGCCCTGCTGGCCCGCGTCCCCGACGCCATCGAGGACGGGTGCCTGCTGGTCCGGCGGGAGCACCCCACCGACCTCGGGCCGGTGGACCTGCTCCTGTGCGACTCGACGGGAGCCACGGTGGCCGTCGAGGTGAAGCGCGTGGGGGACATCGACGGCGTCGAGCAGCTCGCCCGCTACCTCGAGCGGCTGAACCTCGACCCGATGCTGGCCCCCGTCCGGGGAGTGTTCGTCGCCCAGACGATCAAACCGCAGGCGCGGACGCTGGCCGCCGCGCGCGGGATCGCGTGCGTGGAGGTCGACTTCGACGAGCTCGCGGGTCGGGTCGTCCCCGACCTGACGCTCTTCTAGTCCGCGACGAGGCCGACGGGGCAGGACACGCCGGTCCCTCCGATCCCGCAGTACCCGTTCGGCACCTTGTGCAGGTACTGCTGGTGGTAGTCCTCGGCGTAGTAGAACGCGGGAACCGGACGGATCTCGGTCGTGATCGAGCCGTACCCCGCTTCCTTCAGGCGCTCCTCGTAGGCCCGGCGCGACGTCTCGGCCGCCTCGAGCTGGGCATCTGAGAACGTGTAGACCGCCGAGCGGTACTGCGTCCCTACGTCGTTGCCCTGACGCATGCCCTGGGTGGGATCGTGGCTCTCCCAGAACAGACGCAGCATCTCCTCGTACGACGTCTGTCGGGGGTCGAAGACGACCAGGACGACCTCCGTGTGGCCGGTCCGGCCAGTGCAGACCTCCTCGTAGGTCGGGTTCGGCGTGAAGCCGCCCGCGTACCCCACCGCGGTCGTCCAGACGCCCGGAGCCTGCCAGAACCTCCGCTCGGCTCCCCAGAAGCAGCCGAGACCGAAGACCGCCTGCTCCAACCCGTCCGGGAACGGCCCCCGAAGGGGGTTCCCCAGCACCTCGTGGCGCTCAGGGACCGGCATCTCCGCCGGCCGTCCCGGCAGCGCCTCGGACTCGGCCACCATCTGCGTCTTCTTCCCGAACATGGGCCCAGGCTAGCGCACGCGGGGCCGGGGTACCTTTGAGCGAGCCGAGGAAAGGACCGCCATGAACGACGTCTTCATCCTGGACGGTGTCCGGACCCCGATCGGCCGCCACGGCGGCGCGCTGGCCGGGGTTCGTCCGGACGACCTGGCCGCCGTGGCCGTGAAGGGCCTGATGGACCGTCACCCCGAGATCGACCCGGCCACCGTCGATGACGTCTGGTTCGGCGACGCGAACGGCGCGGGAGAGGACAACCGAAACGTCGCTCGCATGGCGTGGCTGCTGTCCGGGCTCCCGACCTCGGTGCCCGGCGTCACGGTCAACCGCCTGTGCGGGTCCGGGATGGAGGCGGCGTCCGAGGCATCGCGCGCGATCGCGGTGGGAGACGCGTCGATCTGCGTGGCCGGCGGGGTCGAGTCGATGAGCCGCGCGCCGTGGGTCGTCCTGAAGCCCGAGAGCGGGTTCGGACGGACGAACGAGACGATGTGGTCGACCACGCTCGGCTGGCGGATGACGAACCCCCGCATGCCGCAGGAGTGGACCGTCTCCCTGGGCGAGGGAGCCGAGATCCTCGCGGACATGTTCGACGTCAGCCGCGAGGCGCAGGACTCGTTCGCCCTCGACTCCCACACGAAGGCGGCCAAGGCGTGGTCGGACGGCCGGTTCGACGACGAGATCGTCTGGGTGACGGACCGCGACGGATCGCCGCTGCTCGAGCGCGACGAGTCGATACGCGAGGACACGACGATGGAGCGCCTGGCCAAGCTGAAGCCGGCGTTCCGTCCCGGTGGCACGGTGACGGCCGGCAACTCTTCGACGCTGAACGACGGCGCGGCTGCCCTGCTGCTCGCGGACGGTGCCACCTGCGAGCGCCTCGGACGGGACCCCCTCGCCAGGATCGTCGCCCGGACCACGAGCGGCGTGGAGCCCCACCTCTTCGGGATCGGACCGGTCGAAGCGGCGAACCGAGCGCTCGAGCGCGCCGGCATCGGATGGTCGGACCTCTCCGTCGTCGAGATCAACGAGGCCTTCGCGGCCCAGGCCCTCGCCTGCATCTCCAACTGGCCGGACCTCGACCCGCAGATCGTGAACCCCAACGGCGGCGCGATCGCGCTCGGACACCCGCTCGGCTGCTCCGGCGCGCGCATCCTGACCACGATGGCCTGGGAGCTGAAGCGCCGTGGTGGTGGCTGGGGACTGGCCACGATGTGCATCGGGGTCGGGCAGGGCATCGCGGTCGTCCTTCGCAGCGACGGCTGAGCCGCGTTTACGGCCTCCGGCGTCCGGGGAAGTCTGCCGCGGATGCAGCCCATACGGCGGAAGGAGGTCCGACGTGGTGGACCGCGAGCGTGAAGTGATCCGCGAAGAGCGGGTGGACGGTGCAGGACCCGGTCCGGCCTGGAACCCCGTGGCCGTGGTGGCAGGGATCGTCCTGGTCATCCTGCTCCTCGTCCTGATGTTCGGACTGTTCCGTGGCGGCGGAGACGGTGGTGACGCCGGCACCGGCGGCGGCGGCGACAGCGTCGAGATCGACAACCAGTTCGACGGCGGAGGGACCGGCGGCGGCGACACCGGTGGAGACACCGGCGGGACCGACACCGGTGGAACCGACACCGGCACCGACGGCGGCGCGGATGTCGGCGGCGGCGCCGGGGTCGACACGACCCAGTAGCCCAACCAGGGTGGACGGAGCCGGCGGCGCTGCGCGCCGCCGGCTCCTCTAGTTCATCGAAGGATCCTCGGGGAACGAGGCCACCCACGACAGGACCCCGCCCTGCCTGCGCAGGACGGCAGGCCATAAGGAGTCCGGGTCCGAGGTGAGGACGTCTGCCGCCGACGCCTCCAGCACGAACCACGAATGCTCCTCCAGCTCCGCCTCGAGCTGTCCGGGAGCCCATCCGGAGTAACCGGCGAAGACCCGCGCGTCGGCCAGTTCGACACCCCCCTCGGAGGTCTCGCTGAGGTCGACCACGCCGACCCCGTCGACCACCGGACGCCACCCCTCTGTCTCGGCGCCCGGCCTCATGCGCCCGAGGCAGATCGCCGCCGTCGGCTGGACGGGGCCCCCCATGAAGACGACCGCGGGAGGCACGGCCGCCTCCGCGAAGTCGGGCAGGGCCTCGTCGACTTCCGTGTCCGAAGGCCGGTTCAGGATCACCCCCACCGCGCCCTGTTCCGGCGAGTGCTCGATGATCAGGACCACGCTGCGGGCGAAGTTCGGGTCCAGGAGGTGCGGCAGGGCGACGAGGAGCCGGCCGGTCAGCATGGCCCAACCTACACCGGCCCGCGACGGTGGTTATCCTCCGGGTATCGCCGGAGGACGGGAGGCACGTGGAGGCGCGGTCCAAGCCACAGCAGCAGCGGTGGAGCCTCGTCGCCACCCTGCTCATCGTCCTGCTGAGCCTCTCCGTCACCGCCTCGCTCCTGATCGGCGCCGTCGACGACCTGCTCCCGGACGTCCCCGGCCTCGACTACCGGATGGTGCAGGGCGGCATCGTGCTGCTCGCGCTGCTGCTGTGCGCGTACACGATCGACCGGGAGCGCGGGATCCGGAAGCTCGAGCGGACCCTGATCTCCGAGCAGATGGAGGTGCAGCGACTGGAGATGCGCGACGAGCTCAAGAACGCCTTCATGCGCTCGGTCTCACACGACCTCCGCAGCCCGCTGACCGCGATCCTCACGGGCGCCACGATCCTCGAGAAGCGAGGCGAGCAGCTGCCCGCCGATCAGCTGCGCGAGGCGGCCGCCGTGGTCGGTACCCAGGCCAGGCGCCTGGAGGGGATGCTCTCCGACCTGCTGGACGTCGAGCGTCTGGCCACCGGCGAGGTCTCCGTCAACCGCCAGGACGTCGACCTCCAGCAGGTCCTGCGCACGATCGTCGACGGGTACGGCATCCGTGACCGCGTCGTCTCCGTCACCGCGTCGCCGGGAAAGGTCTCGGTCGACCCTCGGCTGTTGGACCGGATCGTCGAGAACCTCGTCCGCAACGCGGTGAAGTACACGCCCCGCACGACACCGATCCGGATCGGCGCGGAGGCGGACGGTCCGACCGTGGTGGTCACGGTCGAGGACGAGGGCCCCGGGGTCCCCGACGCGATCAAGGAGGACGTCTTCGAACCGTTCAACCGCGGGACGGCCCCAGAGGGCGTGGGCGGGACCGGGGTAGGGCTATCGATCGTCCGCCAGTTCGCGGAGCTCCACGGGGGACGGGCCTGGGTTGAGGACCGTCCCGGCGGCGGCGCTCGCTTCAAGGTGGTCCTGTCCACCACCGGCTCCTGAACGCGTCGGTTTACCGCCGTCGCCCGCCGGGGATCGAACGGACGAGCGACCGACAGGAGCGACCGAGATGTTCTCGATGCCAGGACCGGCCAGCATGATCGCCGCCACGTTGTGGCTCTGCATGGCCGCCTACCTCGTGGTCAGCCTCGTCCGGGCGCTCGTCCGGGCCTGGGCGGATGTCCACCCGGCTCCCGCACGGCTGCCGACCTTCGGTGTTCGACGCGGCGACGCCCAGCGCGCCGCCGCGTAGCCGGCGTCAGCCGGTCTCGACCACCTCGTCGTCTGACGAGAACATCTCCTCGGCGATGTCCTCCGCGGCCGCGTGCACGGCCTCGTGCCACGGGACGTTCGCGTCGAACCGGCCGATCTCACGGCTCACGACGCGCTGCTCCACGAGACGGTGCAGCGCGACGTGCAGGAACGGGCTGTCCTCGTGGCCGGTCACGGTCCATTCGCCGGCCTTCGAGAACAGCTCCTCGTGCTCAGGATGCTGCGAGATGATCCGGTCGAGCATCCGCTCCGCCTCGGACAGACCCAGATCCTTGGCTCGCATCTTCATGAGGCGCTCCACGTCGCGGCGCGCGTCCTCCTCGAGCTGCGCCTCCGGGGTGTCGGGGATGCGATGCGGAGTAGCCTGCGGGCGAGGCGGCCGCTTGCGGCGCCTCGGCCCCCGCACGTGTCCCCCGCGGGGACGTCGTGATCGAGCCATCTGAGCCTCCTGCCTGTCGACTGCCTGGAGCCGCCGGCGATCCGGGTCCGGACGCCGAGGGGCGCCCTGCGTGTCGCGATCAGCCATCGCAGCCCGGCCGCAGGGTGCGGCCACACGCGAGGACGGACCCAGTCTAACGCAGGGCGGTCGTCCGGACCGTCACCTCACCAGCACGTTCAGCAGGACGGTCAGGACCACCGACGCGATCACCGAGATGGCGATCATCGTCAGACAGCCCATGGCGCCGCCGAGCGGGCGGACCCGCACCCTGCCGAACCTCATGGGGGGGTCCTACCCTGCTCTACAGCGTCCCAAGCAGCGCCACGGTCGTCTCGAGGGCCTTGTCGCCGAAACAGGCGTCGATCGAGTAGGCGTCCTCGTACTCGACCGCCTGCATGGGCGCTACGAACCCGGTGACCTGGCGTCCGGCGTGGTCGGTCTCGAAGGCCTGGATGATGTACCCGAGCCCGTCGTCGGCCGCGCCGATCGCGAGAGCCGCGATCGAGGACCTCTCCTTGATCGTGTTCGAGTAGTTCGCGAAGATCTCGCCGGGCGCCCCCGTGACGACGAGGTCTCCGATCTTGGCCGCCGTGACCTTCGTCTTCACCGAGACCGGCGATGCGGACACGCAGGGCTTGTTGCGGTTCTTGCCGGCGGTGACCGTGGCCGGGAGCTGGGAGAAGGGCCGGTCGAAGAAGCCGGGGGTGCCGAGCGCGAGCAGGCCGGAGTTGGT
>DATLFR010000039.1 GCA_035540895.1 Actinomycetota bacterium
GTGCTGGTCGGGCTCACCCTCCTGCTCTCGGGGGTCGGCATCTGGCGGCTGGGGATCGTGCCCACCGTGGGCGACCTGATCCGCCTGACCGTCTGGCTGGTCGTGTCCCTGATGTACATCGGGTTCTGGCTCGCCCTGGCCATGCTCTTCTCGGTCTGGCTGCGGCGCGCATCGACATCTGCTCTCGCCTCCATCGCCGCCTGGCTGGTGGCGACGCTCTTCGCGGTGCTCCTCGTGGGGATCGTCGCGGACGTCCTGGCTCCGCTCCCCGCCCAGCCGACCCCGGAGGAGACGCTGCGCAACGCGCAGATGCAGGAGACGCTCAGCCGGTTCTCCCCGGGGACGCTCTACGAGCAGGCCACCGGGGCGCTGTTGAACCCGACGCAGCGGGCCACGGGACTCGTCTTCCTGCGCCAGCTCGACCGGGCCCTCCCCAACCCGATCACGCTCGACCAGAGCCTGCTGATCGTGTGGTCGCAGGTCGTGGGCCTGATCGCGCTGACGCTGCTCACCTTCGCCGCCGCCTACATCTCGTTCATGCGCCAAGAGGTGCGGGCCTAGCCGGTCCGGCCCGGACGAGGGGTGCACCGGCGATCGCACGGCCGGGGGCGATACCTGGGCAGGGAGCGGTGCTATCGCCCCCACCTCGGTCTGCGGTGATGCCTTCGGACGAAGCGCCTTCAGGCTCCCTGCCATGATGGCCGGACGATGCGGATACAGGTGGACGGACCCCACGACGGACAGCCGGTCCTGGCGGCCGGCCCCGCTCCGGGCGACGCCCGCGGGGTCGTCGTGCTCGCGCACGGACGGGGAGGCTCCGCGGAGGAGATGCTCCATCTCGGACGCGAGCTAGGCGACGACCTCGCCCTCCTGGCGCCGCAGGCGGCCGGACACACGTGGTACCCGTACAGCTTCCTGGCTCCCCTCGAGCGCAACGAGCCCTGGCTGTCCTCGGCGCTCGACGCGCTCGGACAGGTGGTGGCGTCCGCCGGGTCGCCGGAGCGGGTCCTGCTCGTGGGGTTCTCGCAGGCGCATGCCTCGTGTCCGAGTTCGTCGCCCGCCACCCGGCGCGGTACGGGGGCGCCGCGGTGCTGAGCGGCGGGCTGATCGGCGCCGAGGGTGCCTGGCACTACGACGAGGGGGTCCTGGGGGGCGTGCCCGTCTTCCTGGGATGCAGCGACGTCGACCCGCACATCCCGGTCGCCCGCGTCCACATCACCCGGGACCTGCTCGAGCGGATGGGAGCCGAGGTCGAAGAGCGCATCTACGAGGGCATGGGACACACGGTGAACGCCGACGAGCTGGACGCCGTGCGGGCGCTCGCTGCCCGGCTGGGTTAGGCGTCACCCCCCTCCCCTATCGTGGCAGCCCGAGACCCAGGGGGGACATGTCACACGTAGAGCTAGATCCGGTCCAGCGGCAGGCGGTGGAGCACGACTCCGGACCGCTGCTCGTCCTGGGCTCCCCCGGCACGGGGAAGACGACCGTCCTCGTGGAGCGGTGGGTGCGGCTCGCCACGGATGTGACGGCCCCGCACCGGGTCCTCATGCTGGTGCCGACGCGTGAGCGGGCGCTCCACCTGCGCGACGAGCTGCCCTGGAGGGTGCCGGCGGACGCGCTCGTCGAGGTGGCTGTCCATACCTGGCACGCGCTCGCCTACCACCTGGTGACGCGCTACCACCGCCTCCTCGGGTACCCGCAGCCTCCCGTCCGGCTCACGGGCCCCGAGCAGTGGGCGGTCGTCCGGGAGCTGATGGAGCGTGAGGACCCCTCGGCCTGGGGAGGGTTCGCCGACCACCTGACGACCGACGCGTTCACCGGAGAGGTCGCCGACTTCTGCGTGCGGGCCGGGCACCGGGGGTTGAGCACGGCCGATCTGCAGACCCTCGCCCGCGACCGGCCAGGCCACGCGGCCGTGGCGCGTTTCGCCGTCCGCTACCGGGAGCACCTGGCGAGCACGTCGGCCCTCGACTACCCGGGGCTGGTGCTCGAGGCGAGGCGCCTGCTCGAGAGCGACCCGGGCGTGCAGGAGGCACTGCACCGGCGTTTCACCCACGTCCTGGTCGACGACGCCCAGGAGCTCGCCCCGGCCCAGCTGCAGCTGCTCCGATGCCTGAACCTCGAGCACCTTGTGGCGGCCGGCGACCCCGACTCCGCCATCGAGGCCTTCCGTGGGTCCGACCCCTCATGGCTCTCGCGGTTCGAGGAGGTCGCCGGAGCGCACGGCACGCTCACGCTCCCCGTGGCCCACCGGTTCGGGAAGGCCATCGGCGATGTGGCGGCCAGCCTCATCTCCCACTCGCCCGATCCGGGCCCGCACCGCGCAGCGAACTTCGAGGGCCCGCGCGACGCGACCGCGCATCTGCGCTGCCACCAGACGATGGCGGCCGAGATCGAGGCGGCCGCGCGCACGATCCGCAGCGCCCACATCCTCGACGGCGTCGCGTACTCGTCGATGGCGGTCCTGCTCGCCCAACCGTCCGCCTACGCCCACGCGGTAGCCCGCACCCTCGCCTCGTTCTCGATCCCGCACCGCATCGAGGCGGGCGATCGTCCGCTGGCCGAGGAGCCGGCGGTCGCCGCCGTCCTCGACCTGTGCCGGGTAGCGCTCGCCGACGAGCCGGACGACGACCTGCTGAAGCGCGTCCTGACCTCGCCCCTGGTCGGGATGCACCCGCACCGGGTGCGCGAGCTCGCCCGCGAGGCGGCCATGCGGATGGGGGTCACCTTCGCGGAGGCGGTCGAACGCGACACGTCCCCCGAGGGAGCCGAGTACCGGAGCCTCCGCGACGAGGTCGCCGCGTGCGTCGACGAGACGGCCGACGAGACGTTCCTACGCCTCTTCGAGGCCTCGACGTGGTGCCGCGAGCTGGCCGCGAGGCGCAGCGAGGCCGACGCCGGGCACCAGCTCGAGGCGCTCGTCTCCCTGGGGCGTGCGCTCGGCTACTACGCGCAGCGTCGCCCGGGCGGCACGATGCGGACCTACCTGCAGACCTCGGGGGCCAGCGGAGCGACCGCAGAGCGATGGACCCCCAGCCGCCGCCCGGACGGGGTCCGGGTCCTGTCTCTGCACGCGGCGAAGGGCATGGAGTGGGAGGTCGTCTGCGTCGTGGGTGTGTCCGAGGGGCAGCTGCCGAAGGCCCACCGGGCGCAAGGGCTGTTCGACCCGTGGGCGCTCGAGCTGGGCTCGGCGGTCGACCGCGCGCTCGCCCAGCTGGCCGAGGAGCGCCGGACGCTCTACGTCGGCCTCACCCGTGCGCGCCGGACGCTCGTGGTCTCCACGTCCCCCGGCTCCCGCCGCGCCTCCCCGTCGCGCTTCCTGGAGGAGGCGTTCGGGGAGCTGCCGGAGACGGCGCTGCCCGGCGAGGACGGCCCTCCGCTGACGCTGCCGGAGGCGGCCGCGCGCCTGCGGCGCACGCTATCCGACCCGAAGGCGACCGACGCGCAGAGGGCGGCCGCGGCGGCCGCGCTCACCCAGGTGCCCGGGCTCGACCCCGCCCGGTGGTGGTGGAGGCGGGCCTGGACGTCCGGGCCCCCGCTGCGTCCGGACGGGAAGCTCGTCACCTCGTACTCGCGGATCTCCCGCTACGACGACTGTCCGCTGCGCTACGTCCTGGAGTCGGTGCTCGGCCTCGACCCCGCCTCCACGTACCAGATGAAGTTCGGGTCGCTCGTCCACCGCATCTTCGAGCGGGCCGACCCCGCCGCCGGGGACATCTCCACCTACGAGCAGGCGCTGGCGGAGTACAAGCGGGAGTTCGTGGAGCAGCACCGCACCGACTACCCCAACGACGTCTTCGCGCGCACCTATTACCGGTTCGGGGTCGAGTGCATCAAGCGCTGGTGGAACACCGAGCGCACCTCCGGCCAGACGGTGGCCATCGAGTACTCGTTCGACGACCTCGATATGGACGGACACACGATCCGCGGCCGGATCGACCGGGTCTCGAAGGACCGGGCCGGGCTCGTGCTGTCCGACTACAAGACCTCGCGGTCGGCGCTCGAGTGGGACCGGGCGAAGGCGTCCCTGCAGCTGGCCATCTACTACATGGCCGCGAAGCGCTACCCCGACCTCGCGCAGCACGGGGAGCCGGCCGTCATGCAGCTGATCTACCCGGGGATCGAGCACACGGACCGCCGCGACGGGTCGGTCGGGTGCATGAAGCGCTACCAGAAGCCGGACGAGGCCGAGGACGCGCTCGCCCGGCTGCGCACGATCCTGGACGACGCCGCCGCCGAGCGCTTCTCCCCGGCCCCCGACGCCGACTGTCAGTGGTGCCGGATGAAGCCGCTCTGCCCACGGTGGCCGGAGGGACGCGAGGTGCCCCGATGAGGGAAGCATCGCCGGCCATCCAGGCCGCCCTGCGCGGCTACTCCCCCTCCGATGAGCAATGGGAGGCGATACGCGCCGAGCTCGAGCCCGTGGTGATCGCCGCGGGAGCCGGGTCCGGGAAGACGGCCGTGATGACGGCGCGCATCGTGCACCTCGTCGAGACGGGACGGGCGCGACCTGCCGCCGTGCTCGGGCTCACCTTCACGAACAAGGCCGCCGGTGAGCTCGAGGAGCGGCTGGGGCAGTCGATGTCCGCGATGGACCCGCACCCCCACGAGCACCCGACGGTCATGACCTACCACGCGTTCGCGCAGCAGCTCGTCCGCGACCACGGCGCCCGGATCGGGGTCGACCCGGCTTCGGCGCTCCTGTCCAACGCGCACAAGTGGCAGCTGCTCATGGACCTGATCGACGCGATCGACACGCTCGAGGAGGTCGAGCTGCGCCACCCGCTCTCCTACATCCCGCAGACGCTCGCGCTGGCCGACCAGAGCGCCGACCACCTCGTCACCCCGGAGGACCTGATCGCCGAGTGCGACAGGCTCCTCGAGCACAACGGCGACGAGTGGGTGGTGACGGCGGCGCGCAAGCGGAAGGACTTCGCGACCATCCTGCGTCACTACGACGAGCGCAAGCGCCTCCTGCGCCGGATCGACTACGGCGACCAGATCCGTCTGGCGGTGAGGGTCCTGGAGGAGCACCCGGACGTCGTCGCCGAGCTGCGGGAGCGGTACCAGGTCGTCCTGCTCGACGAGTACCAGGACACGAACCCCGCCCAGAAGGTGATGCTGCGCCACCTCTGTCCGGACGGCTGGGCGGTGACGGCGGTCGGTGACGCCCGGCAGGCGATCTACGCGTGGCGCGGCGCGTCCATGTTCAACCTGATCAACTTCCACCGTGAGTTCCGGCGCGCGGACGGCGGCGAGGCGAAGAGGGCGTCGCTCTCGGAGAACTTCCGGTCCGGACGACGGATCGTCGAGCTCGCCAACCGGGTGATCGCGAAGGTGCCCGAGGAGCACCGTCCGGGAGCCGAGCTGGTGCCGGCGCCGGCGAACGGGGACGGATGGGTGGGAGCCGCCGTCTTCGCCGACCAGGGCACCGAGGCCGCCTACGTCGCCGACGAGATCGAGCGGCTCCACACGGGGGGGTACGAGTGGCGTGACTGCGCCATCCTCGTCCGGACCCGGCGCTACCTCGACCGGATCGTGCACGCGCTGGAGGACCGCGACATCCCGTTCGAGATCGTCGACCTGGGCGGCCTCCTCAAGATCCCCGCCGTGGTCGACGCGGTCTCGTGGCTGCGGGTCCTCTACGACTCCGGACCGTCGGCGAACCGATGGGTGGCTCGGATCCTGATGGGCCCCCGCTACCGGGTGCACTACCGCGACCTGGCTCCCCTGGCGAAGCACGCCTCGCAGCGCAACTACGACCTGATGGAGCAGGCGCGCGAGGTGCTCGGGATAGAGGAGCCCGACCCGGGCGAGGTGGCGTACTCGCTCGTGGAGGTCCTGGCCGAGGCGGGCGCGGTCGAGGGTGTCTCCGGCGAGGCGCGTGAGCGGATCGCCGACTTCCTGGCTCTCCTCGAGGAGCTGCGCCCGCACGCGAAGCGGGGTCTGCAGGACCTGGTGGCAACCGTGGTCGAACGCACCGGGATCGCCGACGCCCTCGCCGCCTCCGCCTCGCGGTCGGCTCCCGCCATGCGCGACAACCTCAACGGCTTCATCGGGGTGTGCTCGGAGTTCGCTCCGCTCGACGGCGAGGCCAACCTCGGCACCTTCATCGACTTCCTCGACGTCGCGGAGCAGTCGGAGGACCCGATCCCCCTCGCCGCCACGGCCGCCTCGGACTCGGTGAAGGTGCTCACCGTGCACGCCGCCAAGGGGCTCGAGTACAAGGCGGTCTTCGTCCCGGTGCTGGCCGCCTCCCAGGACCTCAACCCCTACGACGGGATGAAGAAGCTCTCGATCTTCCCGGACATAAGGATGTCCAACCCGCTGACGTCCACGAAGCAGCTCCCGCCGGGAGCCCGACGCGACCGCGACGACCTGCCCGCGTTCGCGGGGAACATGCGCAGGTACCGGGACGCGCTTCGCCAGCGGGCGGAGGAGGACGAGCGCCGCCTCTTCTACGTGGCGCTCACCAGGGCGCGGGAGCGGCTCTACTGCACGTCCGCCTGGTGGTACGGGGCGGAGGACCGCCGGGGGCCCTCGGTCTTCTGCGACGAGGTGCTCTCCCACCCCGACGTCGTGGAGATCCTGCCCGGACACCTCGACGAGGCCGATGCTCCGGCCGACAACCCGGTGGTGGACGCGATCAGACGCGAGGCCGTCTGGCCCCCGCATCCGGAGCTCGACCCTGTGGCGACGCCGTGGGTCCAGCGGGTGGAGGACGTCCTGGCCGGGCGGGCGCCCCTGGACGAGCTGCTCCGCGTTCCCGGCGCCGAGGATCTGTACGCGGAGCACGTCCGTGGGGTCCGGGCGCTGGTCGGGGCGGACGAGGGTCCGCAGCCGGGGGTCGTCGTCTCATCCCTGTCTGCGACGGCGGCCGTCCGGATCGCCTCCGGCAAGGAGAGCGCCTCGTCCGTCCTGCACCCCCTGCCGGAGAGGCCGTCGCGGGCGCAGCGGGTGGGGACCGAGGTCCATGCGTGGATCGAGGAGCGCTCGAGGGGACTGGTCGGGGCGGCCGACGAGGAGGCGCTCTCCGAAGGGGCCGCGCCGGCCCGACGATCGGACATCGACCGCCTCCGCGCGAACTACGTCGAGATGGGGTACGACTCCCGTCCGCTCGCCCTCCTGGACGGCGGGGAGCCGATGGCCGAGCTCCCGTTCACGCTCAAGGTGGGAGGGACGCTCGTCCGGGGGCGGATCGACGCGGTCTTCGACGATCGGGACACGCTCGAGGTCGTCGATTTCAAGACCGGCGCGCCGCCGGACGAGGCCGACTGGGGCCAGCTCGAGCTGTACGCGGAGGCGCTCGGGCAGCTCGGGATCGCGTCCGGACCCCTCACCCTCACGTACGCGTACCTGCAGACGGGGGAGGCGCGGTCGGTGACGTACACGCCGCGGGGCCTGGGCTGGCTCGAGACGGCACTGGGGACGAGGCTGCCCGCACGCGCCTGACCGCGGGCTCGCGACCTGCGGCGATACCTGGCCCTCTGTATCCTGAGACGTTCCCGGCGGCGTGGCCGAGTGGTCAGGCAGCGGACTGCAAATCCGCGTACGGTGGTTCGATTCCGCCCGCCGCCTCGAAAGCTCCCCGCGGCTCCCGTGCCGCGAGGGTCACGGCTCCGGAGGCGGGGGTGCGTCATGAGCCCGCTCCCGTCCCAGGGCCAGACCGACGAGCCCGGCGATCGAGACGGCCGACCAGACCGTCTCGAGCACGAAGAACCCCCACTGTCGTCCGAGGTAGGCGTCGACGGCCAGGATGGCCGCCCCGACCAGGTTGAGCGAGAGGTAGACGGGCGACCGGCGGTCGAGCCGTCCCATCTGGGCTCCCGCGAAGGCGGCCAGGATCATCGCCGCTCCGGCCAACTGCCACAGCTGCCGTGCCATCAGCGGATCTTACATACCCCGGGGGGGCAACGACGACCTGCGCGTACGCCGAGGAACCCACAGCCGCGACGCGGTACGGG